>QNDP01000253.1 GCA_003645975.1 Candidatus Hydrothermota bacterium
ATTTCCAAAAATTGATGAAGGCCGTCGAGTCGCTCGGCCGCCAGCATCCGCCTATCCCTATGGAACTTAACGGGCAGGTGGCTGGAAAAATCTATTATGGGAACCCTGCCGTCGTCAGGTATCTGAGACTGATCCCAGTGATATTGACTCTGATTGGATTGTTGACCTTTGGAGGGCTTGTCTGGGCGGCCAAGTCAGTCCAAAAATATCAGATGGAAGCACTTTGGAGCATGTTCGCCAAAGGGCTTGCCCATCAAATGGGCGTGCCGGTCTCGTCGCTTCTCGGCTGGTTTGAGCTCCTGAAATCACAATCGGTTGATCCCGAAATAATTGCAGGGATGGAGCACGATCTCAACAGAATCCGTTCCATTCTGCAAAGGTTTTCGAGGGTGGGCGGCGGCGAAAAATTCGTTGAAATAAATTTGATAGAACTCGTGCGCAATACACTGGATGAAGCCAAAACGCGGTTCCTGAAAGGATATGAGCCTGAAGTCGAAGCGCTTGACACCGAAATCAAGATCTATGGCGATAAGGAGTTGATCTCGTGGGCGTTGGAAAACCTTGTCAAAAACGCTTACGAGGCAAGGGTCAATACCCCTAAAATTGTCGTTAGGCTGTTCAAGGATAAGAATTTTGCTGTCATTCAAGTCGAGGACAAAGGAAAGGGCATCCCAAAGGACAAACAAAAGATTATTTTCAAAAAAGGTTTCACGACGAAGGAGAGGGGTTGGGGAATGGGGCTTCTGTTGACCAAACGCATAATCGACGACATCCACAAGGGTAAAGTTCGGCTCGTTTACAGCGAGCCGTCTAAAGGCACACTTTTTGAAATCAGACTCCCGATTATGCCTTCAGAGGATGTCTATGAAGACAGGCATGAGGTCAAGTAGGCTGTCCCCAAAACAAAAGCTTGAACTTATCCGCAAAAGATTGCCCCAATTGCGAAAAATTATGGAAAAATGTCGGCTTTGTCCGCGCGCCTGCGGCGTCAATCGGCTGAAAGACGAGATCGGAGATTGCGGTGTCGGCCGTTATGCACTCCTTGCCTCCTACGGACCACATTTTGGCGAGGAGCCTGTGCTCGTCGGAAGGCGGTGCTCCGGCACGGTATTCTTCGCCGGCTGCAACTTGGCCTGCGTCTTCTGCCAAAACTACGACATCTCACACCTCAGAAGGGGCTATCCTGTTGATGCGGAGACGCTTGCTTCTGTATTCCTCGAAATCCAGAGGATGGGCTGCCACAATTTGAACCTCGTGTCGCCGACCCATGTGTCCGTGCAAATAGTCGAAGCTTTGGAAATCGCTTTCGAGAGAGGTTTCGATCTGCCAATTGTTTACAACACAGGAGGATATGATCCGGTTCGCGTTCTGAGACTTCTCGACGGAATCATCGACATCTACATGCCCGACATCAAATACAGCGACTCGAAAATTGCCGAAAAGTATTCGGGTGTGAAGCATTACTGGGAGGTGGTTCGAGCTGCTGTAAGGGAGATGCAACGGCAGGTCGGCGACCTTGATGTGGAAAATGGAATTGCACAGAAAGGCCTTCTGATCAGACACTTGGTTCTGCCAAACAGGCTGGCTGGTTCGTTCAAGGTGGTCGATTTCATCGTCGAAGAGGTCTCCAAGGATGCCTATGTCAACATCATGGATCAATACTATCCTGCCTACAAGGCATTTGACTATCCTGAACTCTCACGCCGCATCACCCGTCAAGAGTATTGGGAAGTGGTTCGTTACGCCATGTCGAAAGGCATTCACCGCGGCATTCCGTTTGGATTGTAAGCTCAACGGGCGCAGCTAATTGCAAGCCAACAATTTGAACTTTATATTATGCCCATTTTTCGCCGCATCATATCGAACAACTTGGAGGAAATTATGGAGACAAGGCAGATCTCTTGGCGTGATAAACTTTCGATAAGGCCGACCCGAATACATCGCAATTTTTTGAAAGACCCAGAAGGGTCGGTTTTGATCGAGATGGGTGAAACAAAAGTTATCTGCACGGCTACGGTTAACGATAAAATTCCGAACTTTTTGAAAGGCACAGGGCAGGGTTGGATAACTGCTGAGTATGCGTTGCTTCCAAGATCCACACCGCAGAGAAACATTCGGGAGTCGCGTCTCGGACGGCTGGATTCGCGCTCGGTCGAAATTTCGAGGATGATCGGGCGTGCATTGCGCGGCGGGGTCGATCTGACCAAGCTCGGCGAATTCACGATCATCATCGACTGCGATGTGATTCAGGCGGATGGCGGGACACGCACTGCGTCCATAACCGGCGGATTCTGCGCACTTTATGATGCAATCCAGTTCATGTTGAAAAGAGGACTCATCAAGGAGAATCCGATCCGTGAATTCGTGGCCGCAGTCTCAGTCGGCATCGTCGGCGGCGACATCCTCCTTGACCTCAGCTACGAGGAGGATGTGCAGGCAGAAGTCGATCTCAATGTCGCTATGACCGAATCCGGAAGGATCGTCGAGATTCAGGGCACCGGTGAAGGGCGACCTTTCTCCAGAGACGAATTGAACAAAATGCTTGACGCTGCGTGGCATGGCATCCAACAACTCATCAAAATCCAAAAAGAAACGCTTGGGTTGCTTTAAACCGGGTTGAATCGCCGTGAAGGAATCGACCAAATTTTCAACAAGTTTCGCATTTATCAGCATTTTCAGCGTTTTGCTTCTCGGTTGTCATGACCAGAACCTTCAGGAGGGTGAGGAACAAAATCCTGAGTGCCATCCGATTGAGATCCAATATCCGCAGTCGAGATGGCCTACCGCTGAGGTTGACCTTGACGAGGACGGCTCAGCCGAGTTCGTTATGGAGATAAATCCCTGGAACATCGCCTCTGCAAACGGCTATCAATCGATGAGTTTCAATGGATGCGATGAAGTCGAATTCACGAGCGAACTTTCAGATGTCAATTTGCAGAATTCAGGGTCTTGGGTTCACGGCTATCCCGAAATCTTCTGGGGCAACAAACCATGGAACGCTCACACGGCGACCGATATAGAGGTAGCTCTGCCCGTCAAGGTCGCCGAACTTGAGGATTTCTATGTCGCTTTAGAATATGACCTTTCCATGCCCGACGGCTATCCGTTCAACCTTGCGTTTGAGACATGGCTCACAGTGGACTCATGTAGGACCAACGGCGTCCGGGCTGGAGACGCCGAGATCATGATTTGGCTTTTCTATCAGGGACTTCAGCCCGGAGGGACGCTTCTTAGAACCGATACGATACCGATGTGGATCAATGGGCGACAGGTGAACGAGCCCTTTGAAGTTTGGTATAGTCCAAATTTCGC
>QNDP01000254.1 GCA_003645975.1 Candidatus Hydrothermota bacterium
ACGGACCGTCTTTTATCAAATGGTGTAAGTTTATGCTCGACGAGTGCAACTTCGTGAAAAAATTGGAATCTTTTATAGACGAAGGCTATGTGGTCTTCCTGACCGCTGATCATGGATGGGTGGAAGGACATGTGCCGATTATGGTTAAAGGGGGGATGGAGTTGACGAGGGGGTTGCGATACAAATTCGGCGATTCGCTACGGATAGCTGGCAAAGACGCTGTCATGCTGACTGAGCTGGAAAAATATGGCTTGCCTCGAAGGCGGAATATGGGGCGACTCGCACTCGCTACAAGCTACTCTTATTTCGTGTATCCGTCAGATCCACACAGATTTGGGAAGATCTACCGAGGCGGAATCTATCACGGCGGAATAACGCTCGAGGAGATGATAGTTCCTCTCATCGAGATCAGAGGTTAAGCACCCCTTGAGGATGTCCATCCGAACAAAAATCGGCGAATCATATCCCGTATTTTGAGTGCCTTAACGATGGGAACTAAAATAAATCGAAGGTTATTTTGAATTTAGGTGTTGAATTTAAAAGGTGGAACGCTCATGAGCAGAATCCCTTTGAAATTCAGCAAATTCGGTTTCGCATACCCATCCTCAAAAAAGCGGGTGGTTCAAAATATCGATTTGGAAATAGGGGAAAATGAAAGGGTTCTGCTGCTCGGCGCATCTGGAAGCGGAAAATCCACCTTAGCCTTAGCAGCCTCTGGACTTATCCCACACTATGTGAACGGATTTATGGACGGCGATGTCGAAATCTTCGGCACATCAACAACATCGACACAATACGGAGAGATCGTCCGAAAAGTCGGAATTATGTTTCAAGACCCTGAAATCAGTTTCGCAACTTTGCGTGTAAGACATGAGGTGGCATTTGCGTTGGAAAATTTCGGTGTTCCACAATACGAGATAGACCAGCGTGTTATGAATGCGCTCCGTTTTGTCGAATTGGACGACAAAGCGGACACACCTTTGGAATTCCTTTCAGGCGGAGAGAAACAGAGGGTTGAACTCGCTGCCCTCATCGCACAGTCCCCGAGTTTCATGGTCATGGACGAGCCCTCGTCCATGTTGGATCCCGTCGCTACCCTTAAGTTGTTCAAACTCATAGCTCAACTCGAATCTCAATCCATGCTGATCATCGAACACAAACTCGATGAGCTTATCAATTTTGTCGATAGGGTGGTCATTCTTGGAAATAACGGCTCAATCATCGCCGACGGTAAGCCGTCGGATGTCTTCAATTCATATTTTGATGACATTGAGGCGCAGGGCGTTTGGATGCCAAGAACGGTCGCAATCGCAAAAATCTTGGAAAAATACGGGCTTGTCCGTTTCGACCAGTTGCCGCTTGAAGTCGGCGGGTTGGTCCGTCAGGTCGAAGAATCACAAATTTTTGATCAAATTGACCTCAAGGACATCTCGATGGCCTACCAGCCCAAAAAGGGAAGCTTGTCTCCGCTTTTCACCCTCGATGAAGTCTCCTATGTCTATTCAAATGGATTTGAGGCACTTAAAGATGTGAATCTGGAGATACCCGAAGGAAAAACGATCACAATCGTGGGCAAAAATGGGGCAGGAAAGACAACCCTGATAGACATCTTGGCAGGACTTAAAAAACCTACAACTGGCCAAGTGCTGTTTGATGGAAAAATAATCTCCGAGATGTCCGACGATGAACTTTACAGCCGTATCGGATATGTGTTCCAAAATCCGGAGCATCAGTTCTTAAGGTTTACGGTTTGGGACGAACTCGCCTATTCGCTGAAAATGCAGGGATTTTCAGATGAGGTCGTCCATAACAGGGTCTCGGAGATGCTGACCCTGCTGAGACTCAACGGGATGGAGAGCAGGAATCCCTTCACGCTTAGTCAGGGTGAAAAGAGGCGTTTGTCGCTTGGAAGCATGTTGATCCTCGAACAGGATGTCCTGATCCTCGATGAACCGACCTACGGACAGGACAGACATTCTGCGTTAGGGCTTTTGCAGCTTGCCACAAAATTCAGAAGGAAGTCCGCTACGATGTTGGTCGTAACGCATGACATCGATCTGGCGTTCGAGGAGGCGGACGAGATAGTCGTGATGCACAAGGGCGGTGTGATTTGGAACGGAACTCCTGAACAACTTCTGAAGCATCAAGACATTATGAAACTTGCAGGCCTGACCGTTCCTGTAGCTGCGAGAATATCTATCGAGCTCAGCAAGAGATACGAAGGGTTCCCGATGCTTTACAACCTGAAGATGTGGCGGAAATTCGCTCATCTCGTGAAGGAGAAACTTGCTCAAAGTAAAAGAACTTAAAAATTCTGTGAGGTTGACATGCCGAATTTTACCATTGGAATGCGGTTGAACGGCGGCAGGAACAACACTATGAAGCTGATAGGATACCTCGACAGGAAAAGCTGGCTTCACGAAGTCAACCCGTTGGTCAAATCCGTAGGGATGATCATGTTGATCACGGCGGCCGTCATATCACATAAGTTTTTGACTCCGATAATGCTCATCGTCTTCGCTTTTGCGATCTTGACCAGTGCATCGATACCTATCTCTCCGATACTTCATTTTTACAAGCTGGTTGTGTTCTTTTCCATCGGCCTGATTTTGGCCAATTTTATGTTCACAAGGCCTGTATCCGACGAAATTACTTTGATTTTCAAATTTGGACCGATAATGGCGACGGCAGAAGGGCTTGCAAGAGGCGTTCGGATAGTGCTGAGAATGCTTGCGATCCTCAGCGTAACCTCGATTTTTGTGCTGACCACCGATCCTATGGATTTTCTGAAGGTCTTTGCCCAACTTCTACATCTTCAGCCCAGAGTGGCCTATCCCATGCTGATCGGGTTGAGGATATTGCCGATATTTGAAAGTGAGTTGGAGCGCGTGAGGCTGGCTCAAAAAGTTCGTCGTGTCAGATACAAAACCTTTTTCCATAAACTGGTTCTGCTAAGTGTCCCACTTTTGGCATCTGCGATAAGGCGAGCCGAACGAATTTCGCTTGCTATGGCGGCAAAAGGTCTTGATACAGCCAAACTTAGGTCTAAAAAGAGGACAAAATATTCGCCAGAAGACCGAATATTTCTGTTCTTGTCCATTTCGTTCACATTTTTCCTGTTGGTCTATACTTTTTGCAGCCCATGTCCGTAGGACAGATTTAAACCGACATCTCCTCTTTTCCGAGCATCAAACCGCCGAACTTCTCCAGTCCGTAAATAAGCGCCGTCAATAACATAAATGCTACGGTGAAGTAAAGAAGGGACGATTTGAAAGGCACATCCAAAATGTAAGC
>QNDP01000255.1 GCA_003645975.1 Candidatus Hydrothermota bacterium
ACGCTCTCGCCGGGTTTTGGCTCGAGCATCTCAACCATAAGCCGAATCACTTCACGTGGTGTTAAGATTTCGCCTTCTTTTGCTTTCTGAGGAGCGAAGTAACGAAGAATCCACTCGTAAGCGTCCCCCAGAATGTCGGGAGAAGTTTGCTTTAAGGAGTAGGAACTAAAAAGCTCAAATAGCTGCCGCAAAATTTCGGAGTTTTCGTAACTCTGGGTGAACTGAAGGAAATCCACATTTTCGAAGATCACCCGCAGTTCGGGATTGCGTTCGGCCATGGCCTTAAAAGCGTGGGAAAGATTCTCCGGCAGATGTTCGAGGTCTTTTCTAAGGTTATCCCACAGGAATTCTTCGGGAATGTCAAAATCGTGATAAGCAGCCTGTCGGGCTTCTATTTCGGCCTCTTTCGGGCTGAAACCGTCCTGCAGGGCTTCCTGTCGGGCCTGTTCAAATTCAGCCTTCCACTTGTCGCAAATTCGCTTGTAGAAGAGGAGCACCAGAATGTAGTGATAATCCACGCGTGTGCGGATAAGGTCGGCCGCCCGCTTGAGGAGAGCTTCCAGTTCGCCACGGGTGAGAGTTGTTTTGTGAGGCCCGGCGATTTCTGGAAAAAGGGCTTGCTGGATGCGTTTTTGAGGGCTGACCAATCGGTAAATACGCTTTCTGGCGTCTGTTGGATCCTTTCGCACCTTGATAACCCCCGATTTTCTTAACTCCGCAAGGACAACTTTTGCCTGATTTTCTGGTATTTGCGATGACTCTTCGAGGACTTTTGCAGCTTCTGGAAACCGAAATTCGCGGCTTCCAAAACTTTCCAGAAGCACCGCATATTGTCGTTCCAGCCATTTAGGTAAGTTATTATTCATAGTGCTTGCCTATTTTGCAGGATTTCCGAAAATTCGTCAAGGGTAGAAGTGTAAAGGTGCCCTATGAACAGGAAAGAATGAAGATGAAATTTTTGAACAGATTTGGGGCTCTGTTTGCTTTTCACTTATCAGCTACTACAAAATTGTTATCACGAAGGAGGCGTGTTATGGGATTCAAGATATTGGTCATAAATCCCGGTGCTGGCTCGACTAAAGTGGCACTTTTTGATGATGAGGAACAACTTTTTCGTGAGGAGATCCGTCATTTACCAGAGGAACTGAAAAAATACGAGTCAACAATCGAGCAGCTTCCGATGCGCAAGGCACTTGTTTTGGACCTTTTGAAAAAATGGGGTGTCGAGCTTGAGGAGCTCGATGCGGTTGTGGGGCGTGGAGGCGCGTTCAAACCTTTGGAAGGCGGCGTCTATGAGGTCAATCAGAACTTGCTGGACGACATCCGCAAGGGAAATGTTCAAGCCGACCACCCGTCAAATCTCGGCGCATTGATAGCTTATGAGATCGCACAAAAAGCCGGTGGCATCCCAGCATATTTCGTTGACCCTGTGTCTGTTGACGAATTCGATGAGGTTGCAAGGCCGTCGGGACTGCCCGAATTGCCGCGCAGAAGCCTTTTGCACACATTGAATTCGCGATATGTGGCGCGCAAAGCGGCGGAGGAGTTGGGCGTTCGCTACGAGGACATGAACATGGTCGTGGCACATCTCGGCACAGGCATTTCAATTTCTGCGCATCGCAAAGGTCGGATAATCGATGTCAACAATGCCAACGATGGCGGTCCGTTTTCGCCCCAACGAACCGGCAGCCTACCCACCACTGGTCTCATAAAACTCGCATTCTCAGGCAAATACGATGTGAAAGGCCTGTTGCGAAAAGTTACAAAGGAGGGCGGACTGCTCGCTTACCTTGGGACTGACGACATCCCTGAAATCGAGCGCCGAATCGACAAAGGCGACAAGGAGGCCGAGCTTATCTACAACGCAATGATCTATCAGATTGGCAAGGAGATCGGTGCTTACGCTGCGGCACTGAAGGGAATGGTCGATTTGATCGTGGTAACCGGCGGCATGGCGCGTTCCGAACGGCTTTGCGCTGAACTTCTGCCCTACATCGAGTGGATCGCCCGTGTGAAGTTCTATCCCGGCGAATTTGAGATGGAAGCGCTCGCCTATGGAGCGTTGCGTGCACTGCGCGGCGAGGAACACCCAAAGACCTACAAATGAGTCCGTCGGAAAAGCTGATCGAAGTCCACAAGCGGCTGCTGCGCATCTTTGGAGAGCCGAAGGTTCGGCGGCGCACACCGATGGAAGTCCTTATCAGAACTATCCTTTCACAAAACACCAACGACAACAATCGGGATCGGGCTTACGAGCAACTCATCCGAAAATTTGGCACTTTTGAGCGGCTGCTCGATGCGGATGTCCATGAGATTGAGGACGCCATCAAAGTGGGCGGGTTGGCCAAACAGAAGGCAGCGGCTATCAAACGCGTGCTTCGGTGGGCACACGAAAATTACGGAAAGCTCGATTTGACCGACATTTGCGGCGATCCAGATGCTGAGTCCAAGCTTATGGAGATCAAAGGAGTAGGGGTCAAAACGGCACGTGTTACGCTGCTTTTTGGATGCCAAGCTGATGTCTTTCCGATTGATACGCACATCTATCGCGTGTTTCGACGGCTCGGCATAATCCCTTGGAATGTCAGTCGAGAAAAGGCGCACGAATTGGTGGATTCGATGCCGGTCAAAGGTATAGCTTTGCCGTTGCATCTGAATGTGATCCGATTCGGACGAAAAATTTGCAATGCGCGCAAGCCGCAATGTGCCCGATGCCCTTTGGCAGACCTCTGCGTTTACCATTCCGTTGGGCACACTTGATAAAAAGGGTGTGGCCGCTTAAATTGGCGGCATCTAATTTGCTACGGTATAATCTAAAAAGTTCGTGAAAATGAGGAGGAGATACCGATGAAAGTTCCCCGCAGGATCTTCAGACAATATGACATCAGGGGTATCGTAGGTGAGGAGATCACAACGGATTTTGCCTATGCGTTGGGCAAGGCCTATGGCACGATTCTGCGCGATCACGGTGGCAACACGGTGTCGATCGGGCAGGATGTGCGGCCGTCTTCGCCCGACCTTGCAGATGCACTGATCGATGGATTGAGGACCGAAGGCATAAATGTCATTCGAATCGGCACGGTTCCGACTCCGCTGCTTTACTTCTCGCTTTTCCATCTGCCAGTTGATGGCGGAATTCAAGTGACAGCGAGCCATAATCCACGGGAATACAATGGCTTTAAGATCAATCTTGGGCGTGATGTCGTTTGGGGCGAGGGCATTCAACGCATCAGAGAAATCATTGAAAAAGAGGCTTTTTTGAAAACCTTTGAACGGGGTAAAC
>QNDP01000256.1 GCA_003645975.1 Candidatus Hydrothermota bacterium
CCGTTTTTCGTGATAGCGACGGAGAACCCTGTGGACCAAGTCGGGACATTCCGCCTACCGGATTCTCAGCTTGACCGTTTCCTTGCGCGCATAAAAATCTGGTATCCCCCAGAAGATGCAGAGTTGGAAATACTTCGTGAAGAAAATCTGCGCGAAAAGGCTCTCCATATCAAAAAACTCTTATCTCCTGAAGAGGTCATAAAACTGCAAAAGGAGACCGAAAAGGTGATTGTGAAAGACCCGATCAGGAAATACATAGTCGAAATAGCGAACGCCATCCGAAACGACGACAGGATTGCCATAGGCCTGAGCACGAGAGGAGCTTTAAGCCTTTTGAGACTCGCCAAGGCATGGGCGTTCCTGCACGGCCGCAAATTCGTAACACCCGACGATGTCAAGGACATCGCAATTTATGTGATCTCCCACAGGATCAAATTTAAGGTGGAAAGCGCTGCCCCCGAAGAACTAATCATGGAAATTATTGAAAATGTGCGTGTTCCGCTGTGAAGAAGTCGAGGATAAAGACCAAACTCACAAATTCGGGCTATATCTTTGCAGCGCTTACACTTGCCATAGGTGTCGCTGCTGTCAACACAGGTAACAATTTGCTTTACATAGTCCTCTCGGTGATGCTCGCCATCATGGGGACTTCAGGATTCCTCGCTTACGTCAACATAAAAGGCCTTGAGGCATCGCTTCTGTTTCCAGATGAAATTTATGCAAGGACACCGGCCTTCGTAAAAGTCCAGATCATTAACAAAAAGGTGGTGCCGTCGTTCCTGATAAGTTGCACATTCACGAGCAAGAACGGCGGAGCAGGAAGCTGCTTTTCGTTTTATGTCCCTTCTCGTAAAAGTGCATCACAGTGGGTATCAATAACTTTTCCGAAAAGAGGGCTCGACGAGGTCGAATTCGTGGAACTATCGACGACCTTCCCGTTTGGGTTCACTATCCGTTCGATAAAGGTGTTTTCTCAGCAAAATGTGTTGATATACCCTCACATAAGGCCTGTTAGGATAGAAGGATTTTGGGCAGAGGAGATTGGCCAGATCGAAGGCAAACGCAAGGAAGGCACCGACGGCGAGTTTCTCGGCATAAGAATCTATCGAGTGGGCGATTCCCCGCGCAGAATCTTCTGGAAAGGTTACGCAAAAACTCGAAAACTTTTGGTCAAACAGTTTGCCGAACAGGAAGGCAACCGAATCCTGATCCAGCTTCCTGAAAATCCGAGCGAGGAGGAGATAGAATTCGCAGCATCGGTTGCGGTCGCTCACCTGCACATCGGAGGCTATGTGGCTTTGCAGGTCGGTGAAAAGAGCATCCCTTACGGCTCAGGCGATGAACACAGGAGGCTGATCCTCAAGGAATTAGCCCTTATTTGACAAATCGCCTACAACAGGATTTCGTCGGCTTCATTTTTTGCCAAAAATCATGCATAATCAGAACATGCAAAGGCTTACACTCGACAGGATAAAGACAAAACTTCGTGAACTCATGCCAGTGCTGCGTCAGAAGTATCATGTGCGAACTTTGGAAGTTTTTGATTCTTATGTGCGCGGAGAAGCCCGTGAGGTCAGCGATTTGGACCTTTTAGTTACTTTTGAAAAAACAACACTTTTCCAATTCATAGAACTCAAGAACTTTTTGACAGATGTAATCCATGTAAAAGTGGACCTGGTTATGAAAAGTGCTTTGAAACCCAGAATTGGCAAATTCGTTTTGAGGGAGGCACAACCGATATGAACAAAAAGTTACGCAAAATCTTAAGGAGTCAGTGAAAATGATGGACGAGGTCAAGGAATTTGTAAAAAACAGGAAGGTAACAAAGGCGGAAATAGACGAGAATGTCCGATTAAACGGCAAAAAGATGCCTCGAAGGTCTCTTTTTGTCAGACTAAAGAAATTCGTCAAAGATTTCTTTGAAGGTAATGCATTGGAACCCAGAATGATAGGGATTGCGGGCATAAGAGGCGTTGGAAAAACAACTTTGTTATGGCAGATAGCGGATTTCGTTAACAAAAACTCCAAAGGCAAGGACATAGACATCTATTTCATAAGCATGGACATCGCAGTAGATTACGGGTTTGAAAACATTCAAATCATCGAAGCTTTGGAAAATTTGCTGGACAAAAGCAAAAAGTATCTGATACTCCTCGACGAAGTCCAATACATGGAAAACTGGTCTTTGATGTTGAAAATACTTTATGACAAATTCAAGAATGTTTTCATCATCGCCACCGGCAGCTCCTCGTTGCTCATCCACTCCGATGTCAACCTTTCATCCAGATGGAATGTCGAATCACTTTATCCTCTCTCATTTTCAGAATTTGTTTTGATTCGGTCATGGCTTAAAACCGATGGGAAGGAGCAAATTCTTCCGGAAAAGGGACTCGGAAATCGATTAAAGGAAATTTTGTTTTATTCGGACGACATCAATGAGTTGAATCAGGGACTGAATGAGATCTCCTCAAAAATCAACGAGTATCTCAGCAAGGTGGAAAGTCTAAAAAGACGCAAGAAAAATGTGTTTGTCGGAAACTTCGTGAAAGAATATGTGTTTTACCACAATATACCGAGATTTTTGCTGATAGATGAAAAAAAGACGATTATCGATAGGACTTTCGACATGTTACACAGGGTGATCTATCAGGACTTGAGGGAGTTCTATGAGTTGAACGAAGTTGAGAAGATAAGGAGGTTTTTGGTCTATATAGCTTTCACCGATGAGTTAAACCAAGAGAAAGCATCAAAAAAATTTCATATCAAAAAGGACAGGCTGAAAAATGTGATCGAAAGCTTAGTAAAATCGGAGATTTTCATAGAGTTTCCACCTTATGGGGGCACAAAATCCAGACTAAAAACGGCCAAAAAACTGTTTTTTATTTCCCCGACCATCAGATATTCGATCCTGAAGCAGATCTACTCCGACACCGAAAGATTTCATTCCAAACTTTATGAGGACATTGCGGCTTTATACCTCAAGAGGGTTTTGAACGGCATGGTCTTTTATGGAAAAACAGAGGATCAAAAAAGCCCCGATTTCCTGATCGAAATCCCCGGTCTGCCCTGTATCGCTTTGGAAATCGGAACGGCTAAGAGGGACCTTTCTCAGTTGAAAATGGACTGTGCAAAATATGGGATTTTGGTGAACACAAAGGCGAAAAACTTCCATGTAACGGGAAAATACGCAGTTTTGCCTCTAAAGTGGTTCCTTCTGATGTAAAAGCCCTCGACGCCCCGTTCGGTTAGCAGTGATCACAAAAATTCAGGACAGGA
>QNDP01000257.1 GCA_003645975.1 Candidatus Hydrothermota bacterium
GCCGTTTTCGTTCCGGGACACACATTGGATTTTCTCTCGGGCGGCCATATTCCTCCCTATTGGCAATGCGATTCGTTTTTCACGATAAAAAAGGTCTTACACGGCATTTGGCGCAAACATTTCAAATTGAACACAAGCAGAACTGTGTTGAGTTACAAGGATGTCATCTTTCAGAAAATCAGAAAAGTGATCGCTGAGGAGTTGTTTGACAAGGATATTCTGAACTTCATCGAGGCGGCCAACGCAGCCGAATATTGGGATTGGAAGGAGCGTCAGCCAAAATACATCCTGAATTCTCTCAGGGTTTATGAATTTTGGGGTTACAAATGGTATGTGCCGCTTTGGGATGCCGAACTCATAGATTTTTGGTTAAGGGTTCACCCATGTCTTAAAATCCGCCGTCGTCTTTTCAAAGAGTTTGCATTTAAAAGGGGTATCATCTCCCAAAGACTTCCGATAGCTGTTCCTTCAAAGAATGCCTTTCAAAAAACCTTGCTGACAATATGGGAAATCTGGAAAGCTCTCGACCCGTCCATCAAATACCTGAAGTTTTTCCTTTGGGACAGGCACAAAGACCCTTTGGCATGGAATGGGATATGGCATTGGCGCAAGTTTCTACGGCACAGAGTCAGAGAGAACATGTCTATGGTGGCATGCGACTACCTTGAATTTTGGGAGCTGAAGTTCAAAGAATGGTGCTAACCCCCTCCCGCAAACTCGATCGAAATCAGATTAAGCCGAGTTCTTTAAGTTTCTCCTCAGTTGGAATTCCGTTTTTGTCCCAGCCACGCAGTTCGTAGTATTCGTCGAGCATTTTGTCCAAGATCTCCTTCGTGATCTTCAGTCCCTTTGCCGGGCCTACTGGCGCAGGCTCCTCCATGATCCTTGCCGGAAGTATATCGTCTTTGCGGCTTATGCCCTCACGCACATTGAACATCCTTGTGAGGTTCCAGATGCGCTCGCCCGTCTTGAGATACTCCTCCTCACTAAGAGCCACACCGGTAACAAGATAGAGCAATTTGGCAAATTGGCTGACATCGAACGGGGCAAAGTCGCAAAGGACAAGGGAGAAACAGGCCGCACGCTCATCCTGAACCTCTTTGACGAACTTGGCCACGCCTTCGGTCGAGAATCTCGGCAGGATGCCGTTCAGCTCGGCTGTGGGCGTCCAACAACGCTGATGGCATCCGCCTCTGTCTGCGGTGGCGAAAGCGAGTGCCATCCCCCAAGACCCGCGCGGTTCGACGCCCGGAAGCTCAAGGCCTTTGACATGGATTGCGAACTTCTCTGAGCCTTGACCGATCTGTTCTGCGGCGCCTCTCACGCCTCTGGAAAACAGCTCGCCTATGCCCTCACGGTATGCGACCTTTTTGATCAGCTCGATCATGGCCTTGTAGTTTCCGAATCTGAGCTCCAGTCCGTCGGTCTCCTTGAGCAATCCCCGTTCGTAAAGCTCCATAGCGAAGCCGGTTACATTGCCCATCGTGATGGTATCGAGTCCCAGATCGTCGCACAGCCTGTTGGCATAAGCGATTGCGTCAAGCCGATTGGTCTCGGTGTTAGACCCCATCAAAGCGATCGTCTCGTATTCAGGACCCTCAACTTCGTTGCATTTGAACTCGCCCTCGCGCACATGGGTGAATTTACCGCAAGCTATTGCGCAGGCGTAACATGCCTTGTTACGAACCCAGATGGTCTCGCGCATCCGCTCGCCGGAAATGTCATCGGCATATTCATAGACTCCTCTGGAGAAGTTCTTTGTCGGCAGGAACCCGCCTTCATTCGACATCTTGACCCACATCGGCGTCCCTATCTCCCTTCTCCTCTTCATCACGGGGTGTTCTGCGATTATCTTGTTGAGTTCTCTGACCATTTCGCGCAGCCCTTTGGGATCGTAGTATTCGAGCCGCTTTTTGCCGTTCACGACAACAGCTTTGAGATTTTTGGAACCCATGACGGCGCCGGCGCCGCCGCGCCCGGCATGACGGTATTTGTTAAATCCGATGAGGGCGAAAGTTACGAGGTTCTCACCTGCTGGACCGATCGAGCCGATCTCAGCGCCCGGATACATCTGCCTCAATGTGTCTTCGGTCTCAAAGATGCCTTTACCCCAAAGGAACGAAGCGTCGAGGATTTCGACCTTCTCATCGTCGACGTAAAGATAGACGGGCTTGTCCGCTCTGCCTCTGATCACAAAGATGTCATATCCCGTTTTTCTCATTTTGGGTGCGAAATGTCCGCCGACCTGTGAATCGAGATAGAGGCCGGTGTGCGGCGATTTTGTAACTATCGCCCAGCGTCCGCCTGTGGGTGCTATCGTGCCTGAGAGGGGTCCTGGAATGAAAATCAAGATGTTTTCAGGACTTAACGGATCTACACCGGGTTTAAGTTCGTCATACAAAATTTTTGCGCCGAGCCCCTTGCCGCCGATGAATTTGGCTATCCACTCCTCCGGGAATTCTTTGACTTCGTAAGACCTCCTTGTCAGATCGATGTCAAGGATTTTGCCGTAGAAACGGTTAACCGCCATTGTTCACCTCCCTGTAAGCTGCCGAATGATAAGACAACTTTTTAATCTGCACAACTTTTCAAGGCTTCATGTGAAACAGAGAGGATGAACATTGAAGCGACTCAACTTACGCCTTGAGCCGTGTGTCCGGCCTTGTTCTGACCCTAAATTCCAACGCTGATTCTGAGAAACACTGTGGGCGATGCGAATGCTTGCCAAACCGTTTCGGTAGTTCTTAGAATAAGCGGCCGAAACCAAACGAGGAGGTCTATCATGGCAAAATATAAAATCGCAGTCCTTCCGGGCGACGGTATAGGCAAGGAAGTTATTGAGGCTGCTATGATTGTGCTTGAAGAGTTGAAGCTGGACGCTGAATATCTCTACGGAGACATCGGTTGGCACTTCTGGGTTACTGAGGGCAACCCACTGCCCGACAGGACGATCGAACTGCTCAAAAAAACCGATGTCGCTCTCTTCGGTGCAATCACATCGAAGCCAAAAGAAGACGCCCAAAGGGAGCTTGCGCCTGAACTTCAGGGCAAAGGCTATGTCTATTACAGCCCGATTGTGCGGCTCAGGCAGCTTTTCGACCTTTACATCAACATGCGTCCCGCCAAAGCCTACAAAGGAAACCCATTGAACATCAAAGAGAATGTTGATCTCGTGATCTTCCGTGAGAACACCGAAGGGATGTATGCTGGCGTCGAGTTCTATCCGCTTCCCGACGATGTCAGAGAGGTGTTCCTTAAGCACTCGAAGAACA
>QNDP01000258.1 GCA_003645975.1 Candidatus Hydrothermota bacterium
AGTTGCATCGGAGGTGGTTCGTAACGCATATCTTGCCGCTGGCAGGCCGGATCTATTTAACGCAGATGACATCTTCTATGTCTCAAGTCGTCAGTTCGGGTTCGCTGCAGGTGTCACAGGCCTCATGCTCAGAGAGAAAACAGCAGCTCACTTCTTTATGGGTTACTACTACGCAGAATCTCTGATATTGACGGAGACAGGGGCTGCTACTGGTGCAATCCAGATTGCTGGGAGCGACGCAGTTACACAGTTACCCTTCTTTATCGTTACCTGTGATTATACCCTCATAGGCGAAGAGCTCTATGCCGCAAGCGCATATCTCGCACAGAACAATCTCCTATCAGCTACGATTCGGACACAGGACATAATGAAAGCGATTATAGTCGCCTTGCTCGTTGGAACATTCGCTTTATCCTTTGTGTCCGCTACACTTGCCCAAAAGGTGGTCTCGGTCTTTTAAAAGGAGGGATATGAAATGCGGAGATTTTTCGGTGAGATTCTACCCCTTGCAATGGCGTTCTTTTTTGGGACGACTTTAGCTCTCCAATATTTCTTCCCTTTCCGTTTTGCACAAACTTACTATCAGACAATGCTCCAGTGGGTGATTGGCGTGGCTTCAATGGCCGTCATTATGGCTGTCATCAGCTTTATCCGCTACAACTTCAGAAAAATCTTTGAGGGACGAGACAGCTTCTCCGCCAGCGTCGCACTCATAGGTTTCCTAATGATGGTCGGATTGGGGATATTCAGCCGTGAGTCCGGAAGCCTTTTCGACAAAATGTATAACAATGTCTATGTGCCGATAAATGCGACCATGTTCTCCCTTCTGGCGTTCTATATGGCTTCTGCCGCATACCGAGCTTTCAGAGCGCGCACCCTCGAGGCTACGCTCCTTCTCGTCGCAGCAATCTTGATCATCATCGGTTCAACACCCATCGGAACCCTGCTAAATATGGACAGCCTGACCGCTTGGATCCTCAATGTTCCCAATCTTGCGCAGAAGAGAGGAATTCTGATCGGTGTGGGACTCGGTGCTGCTGCTACATCCTTAAAAATTATCTTGGGCATAGAAAGAAACTGGATGGGAGGGCGGTAAAATGCGCGAGCTTTTTATAAAACTTTCAAAAATGAAAAGGAGCACCATTTTCTTAATCCTGATTGTCGGGATGCTGATTCCGTTTTTTGTAACACTTAAATTTCCATATACGGCTTCACCGCCTACAAAAGCCGTTTTCGATTACATAGAAAATCTACCCGAAGGTTCTGTAATCCTCGTCTCTGTGGATTATGGTCCCAGCACTTTGCCAGAGACAGAGCCTATGCTGGAAGCTATTTTGAAGCATGCTTTTATTAAAAATATTAGAGTGATCGGCATCGCTCTGACGGAAGAAGGCACAAATCTTGGATTAAGAGCTTTTGAGAATGTCGCAAAAGAATTTAAAGCTTTATACAACATAGATATACGCTATGGTGCTGATTATGTATATCTTGGCTTCAAAAGCGGGAGCGAAGCTGCTATTCTCGGATTGGGGGAGGACATAAGGAAGGTATTTCCAAAGGACTACAGTGGTAGGGACATCGAAGATCTGCCGATGATGTTCAACATCAAAAATTACAACGATATATCGCTCGTGATAACAATTTCATCGACTATGTTGCCTCAGCAATGGATAATTTACGCTCAGGGAAGATACGGAGTGCCGCTTGCTATCGGAACAACTGCGGTTTTGGCAACTGACTGGTATCCATATTTGCAATCCGGACAGATCATTGGACTGATCGGTGGACTCAAAGGCGCAGCAGAATACGAAAATCTCGTTAATTGGAAATTTAAAATGGAAGGCAGATCCTTATTTGGCATGAAAGCCATCCGTAACATGAACGCTGTAACGATAGCTGAATTGCTGATCATCCTTTTCATTTTGCTTGGAAACATAGGTTACTTCCTCGAAAAGAAGGGAGGTTGATGCAATGCATATCTCCACAAGTCTTTGGACATGGCTCGCTGCCGCTTTGACAATAGGGGTCTTTTCATTCCTTTACAAAGACAATCCGTTTTACAGATTCGTGGAAAGCCTTTTTGTCGGAGTGAGCGCAGGATATTCGGTGGTGATCATAACAGCAAACTCTTTCATTCCGAATCTCTGGAATCCGCTTTTTAAAGATGGAAACTGGCCATATCTTGTCCCGATGATTTTGGGACTCTTCTACTTTGCCATGCTGTCAAAACGGTTCGCATATCTTACAAGGATCCCTTTTGCTTTCATGATAGGAGGCGGTGCTGGGCTTGCCTTGCCGCTCGCATTTCAAACAAATGTGATAGAACAGGTAAAAAGCACTTTTCTTTTCAACCCCGGATATTACAAATCTTTAGGTGCATTTATTGATGCAGCCATAATCTTCATCGGTGTTGTCTCAATTCTCCTCTATTTCTATTTCGGTCGGAAAAGGGGCACAAAACTTGGCCTTATGCCAAGAATCGGTGTGATTTTCCTGATGATAGGATTTGGAGCATCGTTCGGCTACACGGTGATGGCTCGTCTTGCATTGCTAATTGGAAGGATATCTTTTCTTCTCGGAGATTGGCTTGGGATAATAAGATGAGGAAAGGTAGCATTTTGCAAATCCCTCGACTTTCACAGAAATTTTATATGAAGCACGAAAGAGAAAAGTTGGCATTTGATTTGTGTGATAAAAGAACATGCAAACCAAAATTCATTAAAAAGGAGGTAGGGAGTTATGAAGCGTAAGGGCTTCACACTCATAGAGTTGATGATTGTGGTGGCAATCATTGCCATCTTGGCGTCTATCGCCATACCACAATATAAGAAGTTCCAGCTCAAGGCCAAGACATCTGAGGCCAAGAGCAACATCGGCGCAATTAGAAGCGCTGAGGAAACCTATGCGGCGGAAAATGATGCGTATATGCAAGCAGGCTGGGCTCCTAAAAATGTCCCAGGAGCTGCTCCTGATCCTTGGGGAGGGGATACGTCTGGATTCAATAAGATCGGGTTTAGACCTGCTGGAAATGTCTATTATCGGTATGGGGTGGCTCAGGGCTCCTCTTGGACTAATCCTTCTGATGGGTCTCAAGTAACTGCCACAGCTAGCACAGATATTATAATTATGGCTGAAGGTGACCTTGATGAAGATGATGACCATGGCGCCTTCTATGCAACAGACGAGGACCCTAAAGTTACGGATTCTAATCCAGGCGAATTCTAATCAATATGCCACCTGAACACAAAT
>QNDP01000259.1 GCA_003645975.1 Candidatus Hydrothermota bacterium
CTGTGGAATTTGTTAGTTCAAGGACATCCAAATCTGGCACAACAAACACAGAACCGTTTTCATCCCGATAAACTTCGAGTCCAAGCGGATAAATTTCCTCTAAAAGTTTTTGGACTTTATTCCAGGCATCCTGAAGGATTTCCTTACGGGCGAGCATATCAGGGATGGATGATGCCGAAAGAAAATAACTTAGCCCATCGGTGCGGATGGAAAGGAGCCGCCATAAATTTCCTTTCCATTGACCACCACTGTCAAGAAATTCAGTTACTTCAGGGATTTCACTTCTGCGAAGCACAATCCAAGCTATTAAAGACTTGTAAAGGGCACCTACGGAATAACTGTGATCCCATAAGGTTACATCATTTGCCCCTCTTCTTGTTTCACCAAGTGCTCTTGAAAAAATTCTTTTGAGAATGCTTTTAATATTTTTTCGGTATAAGTAATAGTTTTGAGGAGCAAAGTTGAATTTGGAAGATAATATTTTCCTTAGACAATTCAAATGCCTTAAGAAGAATTTCTCATGTCCAAATGCCTTAGAGATAAAAGTCCTGTCTTTCTGAATAGATTCCGCAAAACCCTTATCCATTGAGGAATCTATTCCATCACAACTTGGTGGCTTAAATAACTTAACGAGTTTACTTTGGGCTTCTATGGGGTCTCCATGTTGTTCAATTATATCTGCTATTGAAATTGTTTCATCATAAATTGTGATTTTCGCATTTTCACAAAATTCATAAAAACTCTCAACAAAAAATTGCGAATTAATTCTTGCTTCATAACTTATCTGCTTAGCAACTTCTACCAATTTTCTTCTGACAATCTCATTTCCAGTAGCAGGATCACGAGATAAATAACTGTCGAGTTTATTCGGGAACTCTCGTCTATGGGGATTAGGAAATGGACGCCCTCGTTTTTCAGAAGGGATATTAACAGAAAATTCTTCCACCATCCATTTTAGCACTTCATCTTTAGTAATATTTTGCCAGCTCTTATTAAACTTCTTTTCAATCCTTCTGAGAATTCTCCTTAAGACCAATTCATGATGCCATTTATCTCCTTTGCCTTGTTCCTTGGAATGCTCTTCTATAAATTCCTCACTTAACTTCCCCACATCATGCAGCCATGCCGCCAGTTCGGCCTTGAGGATTTCCTCCCTCTTTTCTCTTAATTTCTCCAGATCAAACATCTTTACCTCCCGCAATTTTGTCTAAGATTTTAAGAGCAAATTCCTTGAACTGCTTCTTTAGTAATTTGGGATCGAATGGGATGAGCATTTTTACAGGCCATTTTTCCAGTTCATCAGGAAATGACTCAGCATGTTGCAGTGCGATGGCAAACCAGTAAGGATCAAAACCCGAATCCTTTTGTGAAGCAAGTTTCATAAGATCGTCTAAATCCCCTTTTTGCAACAGGAAATAAAGGTCAACGGCGTCTCTTGGCTCAGCCCGTCCGTAATAAGCAAGCGTTTTCTCAGCCTTTAAGTCCTCAAAATCATTCACAGGCACGCCATAAGGCGATGGTAACGGTTCTCCCAACCGGAAAGGAGTATCAAGCGCAAGGTCAAGACGCAAGGAATCTCCCATCCCGTAAATGGTCATCTCCACATAAGATGAAAAACGGCGAACAACCTCCACTTGCAACCCATGAGTTGTAAGAGTCTTCTCAACCTGATAGGAAAAAGGCACAATCAATCCTTCCTCCGTTGTGAAAAGGTCAAGATCAAAGGACAGACGATGACCCAGATAGAATTCAGCCAGTGCCGTGCCACCGGTTAAATAAAATTCGGATATGTCCTGCAAATGACCAAGGATACGCAATACTCGTTTTTGCAAAGATGTTAAAATCCCTCTACCCTGAAGCATGATGCTTAACCTCAAAGTATGCTTTCCAGAGGCGATAGATGTCCTCCGGAAGGTTCAACTCATCTAAAAGCTTTTCTACCTCATCCAAATCCAGCTTTTTGATGTCCTCTGAACGACCGTGAGTTAATACTTGCTTTATGAACCACTTCCGCTGAAACGGATCACTTAGATCGATCTTATCCGTGCTCCAGACGATGTGTCGAGGTAAATGCCTATTCCCCATTTTCATCCTCCACCAGATGCTTACATGCTTCTAAAACTACTTTGGCCTTTTCAATTGCCTCATGAGCGTCATCCTGTGTATAAAGCTCATTCGGTGGAATTCCGCTTTGTTCATCCCCATAAAAACTAATTTCCCTTTCGGCTCTCAATGAACGAGATATGGAGGCGAGTTCGGTAATGCGAATAGAGAAATCCTTTGGAAAACGGTTCTTGTAACGTTTTAGCAGTGGCCCTACATCGTGAATTTTAGGGATTTCCACCCCTACATAAAGAAGCGATGCTTTTAACGACAGTTCAACACATTCCTGACACCTTCTAACTACAAGATTCCACTTTTGTTTTTGTGATAGGTATATCGCCTCCTCGAAGATCGCTTCAGCTTGCTCCAACATCCCTCGTGCCATATCTCTGGTGATCATATCTTTATCACCTCTCCAATCCTGTAATCAGGTTTTAAATCCCAATGCCACACTTTGCCAACTTTCACCTTTTTAGCACCAAGCTTTTTCAGTTGAATAGCCACTTTTTTAAGAACTTCTGACATGAATTCGCCTCTGTCATAAAGAACAATTCCATTCTCTATCATGTCCAGATAGACCGGATGAAACCGCAAGGCTTCGTCTTTTGTTCTTATTATCTCCACAAAGTCAGTGAAGATGTCTTCCTGCCACAGTTTTTCAAGCTCCTTTGTCAAATTTTGTCTTGCGGGTTCGAGCAATTTGCGCCTTTTGAGCATCCCTTTGGGCGCTTTCTCAAGCACGATAAAGATGTCAATGTCAGACTGCCTGTCTGCTTCTCCCCTTGCCACTGAGCCGAAAAGGATGACGGATACAAGGTTTTCTCCGAGTATTCGCTTAAGTTCATCAGCGTAGCGCCTCGCAAGCTCAAAGAGCCTTTTATTCAATTCATTCCGTTCCATTTTTCCATGCGTTTTTGAAGTCTTCTTTAAATTTCTCTGGTTTTACTTCCCACGAAATGGATTCTGAGTCAGCCACGCCATATCCGCTGCTTGTCTTTGCTCCGAAGCCGTATTGGGTGAGCATCGCTTGGACGCCTTTGGCTACGGCTTTGAGGTCGGCTCTGGCGGTGTTCTCGTCGGTATTCACCGGCGGCACATAGAGCAAAGTGAACACTCCCGGAGTTCCTGCTGGCACGCATTCA
>QNDP01000260.1 GCA_003645975.1 Candidatus Hydrothermota bacterium
ATGACCAACGATGAGATCATCAAGGAGATAGTCGAGCGGCTCAAAAAGGTGCCTGAAGTGAAAAAGATCATCGTGTTCGGTTCAAGGGCGAGAGGCGATTACAGCGAGGAGAGCGACATCGACCTTTTGGTCATCGGCGATTTTGAAGGAAAAATTGTTTGGAGAAGATATCATCTTTTGCTGAATCTCATTGACTTACATGAAAAAATCGATATAGACATTTTTCCACTTCGTGAAGATGAACTTATCGAATTGGTCGATTCTGGGTCATCCTTTTGGAAAGAGGTAATACATTCGGGGAGTGTAGTTTATGGCACTTAAAGCGGCAAAAAGATGGGTTGATTATGCCGAAGAAGATTTGAAACTCGCAAAGGTTGGGTTAAGAGAGGGTTGCTTTAGAGGTGCATGTTTTCATGCTCATCAGTGTGTTGAGAAACTGTTCAAGGCTTTGCTTGCGTTAGCGGATCGCGAGATTGTGAAAACACATAATCTTTTGAAACTTTTGCGCATAGTGTCTTCTTGGTTAGTTTTGGATGTGGACAAAAAGGAAATAGAATTTTTGAATTCAATTTATGTTGATGCGCGTTATCCTTCGGATCTTGGCATTCTACCTGAAGGTGAACCTGGAGAAAAAGAAGCTCAAAAGGCGGTTGAAATAGCCGAAAAGGTTAAAGCACACATTTGCTTGAAAGTTAAGGAGTTATGTTGCCATGACCAACGATGAGATCATCAAAGAGATAGTCGAGCGGCTCAAAAAGGTGCCCGAAGTGAAAAAGATCATCGTGTTCGGTTCAAGGGCACGGGGTGATTACAATGAGGAGAGCGACATCGACCTTCTGGTCATCGGCGATTTTGAGGGTCGGATAATCGATCGACAGGTGAAACTTGATCCTGTTTTATGGAAAATCCATCTTCAAGTTCCTATGGACATCTTTCCGCTGAAAGAAGATGAACTGAAAAAATTGCTTGAAGCTGGCTCGTTCTTCTGGAAGGAAGTAATCTCTGAAGGGAGAGTGATTTATGAGAGGTGACGCAAAAGATCCCGAAAGATGGTTGAGCTATGCCAAAGAAGACCTCTTCGCAGCAGAAAAGCTTATCGAATTTGGAAGTTACAGAGCTAGCTGTTTTCATGCACACCAAGCTGTCGAGAAGGCTTTGAAAGCGCTTATCGTTCGTGAACTGAAACAGGTTCCCAAGACACACGATTTACCTTATCTGTGGGGTATTGTTGTGAAGGAAAAACTGTCCGATTTGACGATTGAACCTAAGATGTTGTCCTTTTTAAACTTAATTTATGCATCATCTCGATACCCTGACGATTTTGGGCTTATGCCTCATGGTGAACCTACAAAAGAGGACGCTGAAAGGGCAGTGGCCTATGCTAAGGAAATCTTCGATAAAATTTTGAAGGTGATGGGTTATGACCAACGATGAGATCATCAAGGAGATAGTTGAGCGGCTCAAAAAGGTGCCTGAAGTGAAAAAGATCATCGTGTTCGGTTCAAGGGCAAGAGGCAATTACAGTGAGGAGAGCGACATCGACCTTTTGGTCATCGGCGATTTTGAAGGGCGAATAATCGATCGACAGGTGAAACTTAAACTGCTGCTCTGGGATGCTCCATTGGATGTCGGAATCGATGTTTTTCCGTTAAGAGAGAATGAAATTGACGTTCTGCTCAAAAAGGGCTCCTTCTTTTGGAAAGAGGCGATGAACACAGGGAGAGTGGTTTATGAGCGGATTTGAACAGTGGATTGAATACGCCGAAGAAGACCTTTGGCTATCGGAAGCAGCTTTAAATGGACGAAAGTATCGAGGGGCACTTTACCACGCTCATCAAACTGTTGAAAAAGTGTTAAAGGCCGCTCTTATATTCAAAGGAATTGTGCCTCCCAAGACACACGATTTGTCAAGATTGGCAAAAAGAGTAGAAAGGATTTTTGACATTCATTTTGATAAAGAGGCTATCGCTTTTCTCGATTCCGTCTATATTTCATCGAAGTATCCCGGTGATTTTGGGCTTATGCCTCATGGTGAACCGACAAAAGAGGATGCTGAAAGGGCAGTGGCTTATGCTAAGGAAATCTTCGATAAAATTTTGAAGGTGATGGGTTATGACCAACGAGGAGATCATCAAGGAGATAGTTGAGCGGCTCAAAAAAGTGCCCGAAGTGAAAAAGATCATCGTGTTCGGTTCGAGGGCACGGGGCGATTACAGCGAGGAGAGCGACATCGACCTCTTGGTCATTGGCGATTTTAAAGGTCGTATAATCGATCGACAGGTGAGACTCGATCAAAAATTGAGAGATATTCACGAGAAGGTAGCAATTGACCTGTTTCCATTGTCGGATGACGAAATAAAGACACTTATCGACGCAGGCTCTTTGTTCTGGAAGGAAGTGCTTCAAACGGGGATAACAGTTTATGAAACGATTTAAAAACCACAAAATCGCAAGGAAAATGGGACATGAACAAGTTGAGCCTTAAAGATTTGGAGAGTATCAAACTCGAGTTTGTGTTCTGGAGTGCGCCGCATTTGCGTGAACCGGATAAATTTATCAAATTCTTTGAGAAACACAGAGATGTTGTGTTGCGAGAATTTATCGCTAACGGTCGAATGATTGACACTTTAAAACTTTTCAGCATCGAAGAGATTCAGGAAGGCCTTGAGCGATTTGAGCGTCAGATACCTAAACGGAGGCGTGAGCTGTGGGAAGATTTTCTGGATGCTTACCTGAACCGATAAGGGAAGCGTTTGCGGAAAGTGTCTTGGAGTTGTTCGTTGAACTCACTGATTTCTATGAGGTTAGAACTTCGTTCTACCTCACTGGCGGCACAGCGCTTTCAGGTTTCTATCTGGGACATCGGGTCAGTTACGACATGGACATGTTTACACGGAAAGATTTGTTGCAACTTGAAATGGGGGGAAATTGCTCTGATGCTCAGAAGCCATTTTGGTCGAAGGTTGACGGAAAGGGTAGGGCCTAAAAGCAGCTTTTGGTCTTTTTATGTTGACAATGTAAAAGTCGATATGGTCGTGGATCTTGAGGTGGAAAAAGACAAGTTGTGTTTTTGGAATAGGCGTATGATAGCCTCACCTGAACTTTTGTTAGGACAGAAATTAGGGACTTTTGTCTCAAGAACGCTTTTTCAAGTCCTTGTTGACATCTTTTTCATAGTTGACACATTCGACTTGGATATGGAAACTTTGATGAATTTTTATTGGAAGGCGTCTCGTAGGGA
>QNDP01000261.1 GCA_003645975.1 Candidatus Hydrothermota bacterium
GCTAAAAAGAAACGCCCCGCCGCCGATTAAAGCGACGGAGCGCTTTTATGTCTCGATTTCTTTGTTTTTTTATCTGACGACGACCATCCTCTTGACCGAGTTGAGACCAGCGCCTTTTACCCTGACGAAATAGACACCGTTCAAGAGACCGTCGGCAATTCTCAAAGAATGGACACCGGCGTCGAGTTTACCGCTGAACGGGACGCTGACCAGCCTTCCAGTAGCATCGTAAATTCGCACATCGACAAATCCGTTGCGAGGCACCGCAAGTCTCAATTCAGCACTGCCCCGCACGATTGTAGGCGCCAAGCTGACCCTGTCTGTAAACGGCCTTATCGGTTCAATTTCACCTTCGGACACATCGATATAAGGATTGTAGTAAGCTGCACGAGCACTGTCCACATTGTTACGATAATCCACAAGACCGAGTCCTCCGACGATTGCGAACGGCACAAGCACCGTGTCGCCCGGATTCAGTGTTATCGGTCCGACGGAAGTCATAACCGACCAGTCGTCTGCTTGCGTGCTCTGTGCAAAGTGGTAATCACCCACCATAAAGTGCCACTGATTGGTGTCGACCATGCCCGTGTCCGGATAGACATACACCTGATTTTGGATGACACTCAGGTTAGCTATAGGCAGTTCAGTATCAGGGATTGCAATGCCCGCATAGTTTGCGCCGCCCCACATGTAAGCCGTTCTACGGGATGTATCTATCATCGCATAGTTCTGACTGTAATCCGATATGTCAAAATCGATGAACCAAGCGAAGTAAAGGTTGTCGAGTGTGTTAGATCCGCGATTGATGAACTTGTAAGCCACAATGATGAATCCGCAATAGCCCGTCGTGTCATAGCCGTAGGCGATCATTTCGGCGGTAAGTCCCTGCGGAGTCGGATGGCCTGCATCGTCAAACATGCCCCAGACCTGTTCGCTGCCATACCATGGTGGAGTGCCGGGTTCGAGATAGTAAAGCCTTCCATAGGGATCAAGCGTCGGCTGCCAATCACCATCAGTTGTGCCATGCTCATACCAGTTATCGACCACATAACTTGCACTGTTTCCGGCTGCAAGTGTGCCATAGAAAAGCATATTGCCAGAGGAACGATAGCTGAAACCGGAGCCTGCCGATTGATTATCATCTATAAATCCAAGAGCACCATTATCAGTAACGGTAAATGTTGCCTGACAGCTATGAACGTCAAGATAATCCGAGCGAGGTGCGCCAACGCTTACAGAGATAGGATAATCCCATGTATAACCGTCAGAGGTCTCAAGATGCAGGATAAATTGAATATCCATGCCGTTCGGAGTAGCTGGATCGGTAGCTATAACAAAAGGCGAAGCTTCGTTAGACAGCGTGTCAGTCCGTGTCAAATCTCCGAAAGTATAGGTAGATTCAATAAGGGTGGCATATTGCGAACCTGTCCTTAACACTCCTTGAAGGGCCTGCGCTGTGGCGGCTGTGTTCGTCAGATAAACCACCAGATTGATAGTATCGCCCGGATTAATCGATGTGCTGCCATTTTGATTAAATGCATCGTAGTCTATAAGTATCACATTTGGCTCTGTGGGCATAGGAACAGCCTCTATTGCAGCAAGAGCATCAACCCTTCCCCATCCATAATTGTTGTTAGGATAAGGACTGCCGTGGGAAGGCTGATACGCTGTATTGGTCAGAATGTTATAAACCTCTTCAAAATCTAAGTCAGGGTTCTTGGAGAACAATAATGCTATGACACCAGTAACATGGGGCGAAGACATAGAGGTTCCATCCCAGACGGCATATCCACCATTAGGAACGCTTGACAAAATTCCTTGACCAGGGGCGATTATATCAGGTTTTATAAAGTTCCAATCTGGTCTCGGCCAGTATGTTGTGTCATTCCAAGGATATTGATCAGGAGCTGGTCCTCGACTGGAAAAATTGGACACATAATCCTGATAGTCAGATGCGCCCACGCCTATCACAGTCGGGAAGTTAGCAGGAGTTATCGTTGTTGAAGCACCGGGACCGCCGTTGCCTATACTGAACACAGGGATGATTCCAACAGCACGCCATGCCAATATCGCCTGCCAATATACAGTAGATGTCTGATTCTCGCTGCCCCATGATCCATTGACGGCACAGATGTTGTAACCGGAGTCCGAGACGAGTGATGTAAACCACTCAAACCCATCGATAATCTGGTAGTAGTAACCTCCACCTTGACCCACCACACGAGCGACAGCCAGTTGAGCTCCAGGAGCGACACCAATGCCCCAATTGCCTCCGCCTGCAATGATTCCGCTCACATGCGTTCCATGAGAGTCGGGATCCCAAGGTGTTGGATTATGGTTTATACAATCTCGCCATAGCCCACTGAATCTACCCTCAAGTGCAGGATGCGATGGGTCAATCCCTGTGTCCATAACCCCAACCAATACACCTGCTCCATTGTAGCCCAGTGCCCAGACAGAATCTGCATTGATTTGACGAATATTCCATTGAATAGGGGTTATGCTTTTTGACGAGCTTGTGCTGCTCCCTCTGGTCTCAACAGATTCCACTACCTTAAGTAATTTGGCACGTTTATCTTCTATTATCAGGCCTATATCGTCTCTTCGGGCTAACTCACAAATTACGGATTTCTCGGCGATAATAAAGAAACCGTTTATAACCCAGAATGTCTTAAGTTCACGAACAGCGGCTTTCCTTTCGGCAAGGAATGAAAGCACATCCTTCTGCGACCTTTGAGCCAAATCCCGCAAATAAGCCGCAACGTTCTCCTTACCCACAGATTTGAGCGTTTGATAATCAGCCTGCTGACGCATCATCACGATCGCCCTCACCATCTCATGCTCGCCAAGTCCATCCAGCTTCGCTTTAAACTCTGGACTGATGACCCCACCCCACAGCGTTGATGCAAGTATTGTTAGAGAAAATAATACCCTCAACATAAGCACCTCCGTTTTTGATTGAAAAGTATTTTCATTTTAACGATAGCAAAAAACGAAAAAAGAGGGGGACATAAAGTCCCCCCACATAATTTTTATTTGCCATCAGATAGGTAATCAGCGGAACACGACGACTTTCTGGCTGAATTTCTTCCCGCCCATCTCGATCTTCACAAAATAGATACCGTTACGAAGCTCGCTCGGGACTCTGACAGTGTATTCTCCGACATCGACCACCTTGTTGAACGGAGTAGCCACAAGTCTTCCCGTTACATCATAGAACTTCACACTCA
>QNDP01000262.1 GCA_003645975.1 Candidatus Hydrothermota bacterium
CCGGCTGGAACAACTACGCCTTCGACGACAAGTTCATCGAGCACCGAGTCCGCCAACTCCATTCCTACCTCGATTTCTGGCACTCGATCCAAAAAGTCGATCTCATGCTCGAATACAAGTCCGTAATCCGAGGCGCATCCTACTCCCTGAACGCCGTCGCAAAGGCCGAGGGCATAGGCGAAAAGCTATCCCGCCCACCTGACATCTCCTCCATGCCGAAATCCGAGCTCCGAGACTACAACATCCAAGACGCCGACCTCGTCCGCCTAATCGATCAAAAATACGCGTTCACCCACCTCCGCTACGAGCTCCAATCCCTGACCGGCGTCTTGATCAACGACGCATCTCCGAGCCGGTGGCACGACAACCTCATAATCCGCCGGGCCCGAGAGCTAATGCACGTCCTCCCGACCGTCCAGCCTCGCAAAGACAGACCCGAGCTCAAAGGCGCATTCGTCCTCGAACCCAAGCCCGGCATTCACGAGAACGTCGCCGTCTTCGACATCAACAGCCTATACCCGAACATCGTCATCCACGAGCGAATCGACCACCCGCACTTCCGAGGTCAACTCATCCCCGCCATCACAAGGCAGTTGCTCGAATCCCGGGCCAAATACAAAGCCGAATACAAATCCACCAACTCGCCATCCGCCTACATTAAGCAATACGCCTACAAGATCCTCGCCAACAGCCTATACGGAGTTCTGACCATGCCGTGGTTCCGTCTTTACCACCCCGAGATCGGCAACTCGATCACAGGCAAAGGCCGATCCATCATCCAGTCCCTGATTTCCTACGTCCGATCCTTCGGCCTCGAAGTTTTATATGCCGACACTGACAGCGTCTTCGTCTATCCGATCTCCAACTTCAAACACGCCGACTGGCTGATGCGGAAAATCAACTCCTACCTCTACCCATACTCCGTCAAGTTCGAGAAGCTCTACACCCGCATCCTGTTCATCGGCGACGAAAAAGGCGGCCGAAAGAAACGATATGCCGGTCTAACAACAGACGGTCAAATCGACGTCAAGGGCCTCGAACTGATCCGGGGCGACTGGTCTGAACTCGCCAAAGAAGTCCAATCCCGAATCATCAAAATGGTCTTGCACAACCGACCACAGTCCGAAATCGAGTCCTACCTGTCCGAGATCAAGTCCAAACTCTACGCCGGCCAACTCGACGACAAGCTCATCCTCGCCAAGCACATAACCAAACGCCTATCCGAATACAAGGCCAACCAGCCGCATGTCCGAGCCGCCCGCATCCTGACCGAACGATACAACGTCGACGAACGGGCAATCGCAGTCATCGAGTATGTCATGGCCACAACCCCCGAATCAGTCTTCCCCATCGCCGCCGGCTGGGACAGGGCCAAGCAGGTCATAGACCGCAAATGGTACTGGACTCACCAAGTCAAGCCCGTCGCCGACCGCATCCTCCGCGCCGCATTCCTGACTTCTAAGCCCAAGCCGAAACAGACCAAGCTCTTGTAAAATGCCGTCTATTTATATACACCCGCCGAATTCCATTATCATGCCCGCGCCGAAAGGTGCTGTGCACGCCGATGCCGATTACGCCGATTTCCAATCCATGCATTCCGAACTCAAGCCGAAGCCCAAACCGATCAAGCCATCGCTCATCAAAATGCTACTCCTCAACTACCGCATCGCAATCCACTCGATCAGACAAAGACCGAAGCAAAATCGCCCATCTATTCTTACTACAATTCACTTCTTTCTATTCGTACTTCCCATCGCCACATACTACCTCTACATTCTATTCCGAGAACTCGATCCAGTCCTAAGCCGATTCCCGAGCCTACAGGAGGCGATGCCTTATGCTTGAGCTGATCGCGTCGTTCACCGTCGGCTTCATCATCGCATCGATCATAGTCCGAGCCACTTGCTCCATTCACCTCGACTCCTATCCGCTCCATCCCGCCGACCTCAAACGCAACTTCCAACAACTCAAAGCCATAGCCGACAATCAAACGCTTCGAATCAAGGCCCCGAATGCCGAGGTCGAATTCGCATATGACGAGCCGACCGACAATCTGATTCCGATTCGAATCCGACTCAAGGGCGACATGCCGTCCGCCATCGCCTCGCTCACAACCATCCTCTACTACTACATGCCGTATTACGAGTCCATCCGCCGCGCAATCCAATCCGCGACCAAGCCTCCAGCCAATAACGGAGGCGATGCCTATGCCTGACTCCCAAATCGACCGCCGTGCCGTCATCGAGTGGGCCAAGCAACATTACCCAGCCCTCGTCTCCAACTACCCGCTGATCGAATACCTCTACCGCCGCAAAGTCCTGGGCGAAAAGCCGAGTCCGAGCCTACCACGCCGCCGTCCCGCTCCGATCGTCCTGCTTTCCGACGTCAAGGGCAAGGACGAGGCCAAAAACCGATTCTACCGCTTCCTGCTCTTCTTCGCCGGCCTCGAACGCACGACCTGCTACGAAGCCGATCCCCAGACCAAACGCCGGTGCCAAGGCTCGAACTGCCGAACCCGGTGCTGGCAGGACTGGACTGTCGGCGACACGACCGATTCCATCCGCGCCTCGCTCTCCTACTGGGCCGATGAAGGCGAGCCGATCCAAGAAGGCCAATACGCCATAGTCCAGGCCAAATACCACGACGACGAATACTCTAAGATCGACAAACTCACGATCTACGACATTCTACACACATTCGACGCATCCACCGGCTCCAAGCTGATCCAGTTCCTCGAGCTCCTGCTCCACGTCCACAACGGCATCATGCCAATCGCCATCTTCGACGACACCATCGCCAAGCTCGGCCTGCCGAAGTCCAAGGTCATCGAGTGGCTGAACCTGTCCGAGGCCGACGGTTTTATACACGCCAATCGTTAAAATGCCGATCATGATCGAGCTATCCAAGTCCATAACCAAATTCGACCACCAAGCCGCTCAAAAGATCCGTCGCCGATTTCTCGAGCAAGTGCAAAAAGACCTACGCCGCTGGGACGAGGAACGTCCATCCGGCATTCACGTCACCGCCATCGTCTCTCCCTGCCTCCGCTGGGCCTACTACGACTACTTCCACGAGCCCGAAACCGATCTCATGGACATCGACATCATCCAGCGCATCAGCCTCTGGATCGGCAAACGACTACATATGATGGCAGTCACCGAGGGCTGGGAAACGGAGGTCATGATCTCCGACCCCGACGACCGACTCCGACTAATCGGCTCCATCGACGA
>QNDP01000263.1 GCA_003645975.1 Candidatus Hydrothermota bacterium
ATTCTCCCGTCAACTGTGATAGGCCTTGCCTTGATAATCACTGGGATTGCCCTTCAGCGACTATCTTCCTGATCCGTCTTTGTTTTCATAGACCAAACAACTCGTTTTTCGGAATTTAGGATGGACGTCTTGGCCGTCAGCAGTCCTTTTCCATGTCTCTCGACAGGTAAATTTGTTTGTGATAAAAACTTCGTGCGAAAATTTTGCTTTGGAGATAAAGGACTCGACGCCGACATTCGAGGAATTGCCCCCCATCCTAACCTTGTCTCCCATCGCCCTTCATGGAGAGGGGTCGGGGGTGAGGGCATAAGTCCACATCCACGAACAACTTTCGACATTGATGACGACGGAGTGTTCGAGGAGTGAACAAGCGGTGCCCCTAAATCGATTGCACCGTTTCAGTTGCTGAATGAGCTGTCCGTCAACGGATTGCCCCCACCCTGCCCTCCCCCAGAGGGGGATGGGATAAGCCTATCACACTAACCCGTCTGTCAAAAGGCAAGTAGAGGTGGAACATGCTCGGGATGCAATGTTTTTGCATCTTTTGCGTTAACTCGTTGTTTCAAAACTTGCATCTATGCTCAAATGACATTGAAATCAATAAGGCCAGCACGCATAATTTAGCCCTTCTTAACAAACATGGAGGTGAATTCCCGAAATGAGTAAAGTCCTTTACGGGGCATGGGGGGATGAGGTTGTTGATAACAGAGGCAAAGACCCTTCTGAGATTGAGCCCCATCCTCGATTTAGAACACTTGAATTTTATGAGCCCGGCAACCGCCTTTTGGCACTTGTCGGATGGAACGGTTTCTATGTCCTCGACGAGCGCGTTGATATCATGGATATGTTGCGCCAATACCTCGAAATCATTCAGAACGAAGTTTCTTGCGGTAAATGCATTCCCGGTCGGATGGGCACGAAAGTGGCGCTCGACATCCTCAAAAGGATAGCCGAAGGTCGAGGCGAATATCTTGACATCGAACGACTTGAGAGACTTAGAGAATTGACCTACAACTGCTCGATGTGCGAAGTTGGCCACACCTCGATGATCCCGCTCCACAAGGTCATGGTGCATTTCCCGGAGTATCTCAAACACTCGGTGGAAAGATGGACGCCGGTGCAAAAAGTGGCATATCACTGGAAGGTAACGGCGCCGTGCATCGAGGCCTGCCCGGTTCATATCGACATCCCGAAATACATCGAATACATCAAGCAAGGCTATTACACGCTCTCACTTGCCACGATTCAGGAGCGCAATCCGTTGGCAGCCATCTGCGGCCGTGTCTGCGTCCGTTATTGTGAGTTCGCATGTCGTCGAAGCAGAATCGATAACCCAGTGTCCATCAAGCATTTAAAGCGTTTCGTCGCCGAACTGACCTATGCGCATGAGCATGAGGACATTTACAAAAAGATTCCTAAGATGCCGCCGTCAGGCAAGAAGATAGCCATTGTCGGCGCCGGTCCTGCTGGACTTGCGGCTGCCTACTATCTGCTTCAGCGTGGCCATGAGGTGGACATCTATGAGGCAAGCGACAGGCCGGGCGGCATGATGGTTTGGGGCATCCCGTCGTTCAGACTCCCTCGTTCCATCGTCAAACGCGAGGTTGAAGTGGTCGAACGCATGGGCGCTAAGTTCTTCTTCAACAAGCGACTTGGCAGAGATTTCACACTCACCGAACTCAAGCAGAAATACGATGCGATCTTCGTAGCCATTGGCGCTCAATTACCTCGCAAGATGAACATTCCGGGCGAAGACCCGCCACCTTTGGGCTATTACACCGGCCTCGATTTCCTGAAGCGCTACAACAGCGGTCAGGAGCTCTATCTCGGCAAGAGGGCAGTAGTTATAGGCGGTGGCAATGTCGCTATGGACTGCTGCCGCACCGCAAAACGGCTTGGGGTCGAAGAGGTTACAGTCGTGTATCGCAGAACAGAAGCCGAAATGCCCGCCGACAAAGAGGAATACGAAGCCGCCAAGAAGGAAGGCATCAAGTTCATCTTTCTTGCCAACCCGGTCGAGATCCTTGTTGAGAACGGTAAAGTTGTGGGCGTCAAATGCATACGGATGAAACTTGGTGAACCCGATGCGTCAGGCAGGCGCAGACCCGAACCCATACCGGGCAGCGAATTCATCATAGAGACCGATTTGATCATCCCGGCGATCGGCCAAAAAGTTGACACATCATGGCTTGAATACGAGGAAGGACTCAACATCTCGCTCACCAGATGGGGCACGATCCAAGTTGACTCACTGACATTGATGACTGATGAACCGGGCATCTTTGCAGGCGGCGACTGCGTGCTCGGTCCCGCGACGCTTATCGAGGCCGAAGCCGCCGGCATGAAGGTCGCCCTCTACATCGATCAATTCGTCAGAACCGGCAAGATCGAAGTTCCTGACGAGGAAAGGCTTTCATTGATTCTCCGCGAGACAGGCCTCTACAAGGACGAACAGCTCATCGATTTTGTAACGCCTGAATTCGGCGAAAAACTGCTCGTTGAAAAGACGCCGCTTCAAATCAAAAAGGAATTGAGTCCCGAGGAGATAGAGATCACGCCGGAGGAAGCGCTTCTGGAAGCCGACCGCTGCTTGAGATGCTACAAAGTCATCCTTGTTGCTACTGAACGGTAGGAGGTTGAGCCATGGAGGCAAAGACAATCACTTTGACCATTGACGGCAAGGAATACAAAGCCCGTGAAGGGCAGACCATCCTTGAGGTCGCCCGTGAAAACGGGATTTTCATTCCAACACTTTGTTATCTCGAAAAACTTGGTCCGATAGGCGCTTGCAGGTTGTGCGTTGTTGAAGTCGAAGGACTTAAGATCCCAGTAACCGCCTGCACCACACATGTCAAGGATGGCATGGTCGTGCGGACTTCGACTCCGAAACTCGAACGGATGCGCAAGGAAATCATCAAATTGATACTTCTCGACCATCCGTTGATGTGCGAAGCGTGCCCATTGGATGGCAACTGCGAACTTCAACGGCTCGCCTACATGTATGACATCACACCGACCGACCTGCACTACTACCCCATTGAGGAGATCAGATACGAGGAAACCGAGCATCCATCGCCGATTTTGAAATACCATCCACAGCGTTGCATCCTGTGCGGCCGCTGTGTAAAGACATGCACTCAGATAACCGTTGTCGGCGCATTGACTTTCAAGGGACGCGGTGCTTCGACCGTCATATCGAAGCAGCTCCCGACAATCTTCTACA
>QNDP01000264.1 GCA_003645975.1 Candidatus Hydrothermota bacterium
AACGCCGACTCTTCGTTACGGGCGAACATATCCGTGAGGTTATCTCGAGATGGACGGGAATACCGTTGCCAAAGCTCAACGAGAAGGAAGACCGCAAGCTCTTACAGATGGAGTCGGTGCTCAAAAGGAAGATCGTCGGTCAGGACGAGGCGATCGAGGCGCTCGCAAGGGCTATTCGCAGGTCTAAGGCCGGCATCAAAGACCCCAACAGGCCCATCGGATCGTTCATCTTTATCGGGCCGACGGGCGTCGGCAAGACAGCGCTCGCCAAAGCGCTTGCAGAATTCTTATTCGGTTCACCCGATGCGTTGATCGAAATCGACATGTCGGAATACATGGAACGGTTTAGCGTTTCGAGACTTATCGGTGCTCCGCCGGGTTATGTCGGCTACGAGGAAGGCGGCCAGTTGACCGAACAGGTGCGCAGACGGCCTTACGCGGTTGTGCTGTTCGATGAGTTCGAGAAGGCGCATCCGGATGTCTTCAACATCTTGCTTCAAATCCTCGAGGAGGGCGTGCTCACCGACAGCATGGGCAGAAAGGTCAACTTCCGTGAGACCGTCATCATTTTGACCTCGAACATAGGGACACGGTATCTCAAACGGACACAAGGTGTTGGATTCTCGCCGTCCGACGGAGATGGCGATGATCACGACGGTTTTGACATCGAGAAGATACGCAGTTTCCTGATGGAGGAGCTGCGCCGTGTGATTCCACCTGAACTTCTGAACCGAATCGACGATGTGATCGTGTTCAGGCCGCTGACCCGTGAGCATCTGAAGCAGATAATCGACATCATGCTGACCGAACTCAGGAGCAGACTTTTAGAGCGGAGAATCTCGCTTTCGCTCTCGCCGTTGGTCAAAGATTTCCTGATTTCAAAGGGATATGACCCAGAGTTTGGGGCAAGGCCGCTCAGGCGCATCATCCGTCGTTACATAGAAGATCCGCTTTCCGAAGCGATTTTGAGAGGGGACATCCGCGACGGCAGCGATGTCGTCGCTGTGTTGGAAGGGGGTGAGACGATCAAATTCATAACCGCAGAGGAGACAGAAACATGTTTGGTCTCATAATTTCCCTCCTTTTCAGCTATCCCATTATCGTCAAAGATGTTAAAGTTGAAGGGCTTAAGTGGAAGCGCCCGGATTTCGTAATCTACATGTTCGGCATCCAGCCCGGCGACACACTCCTCCTGCCCGATGTTACCGACGCTATGAAAAAACTCTATCATACCCAATACTTTGCGGACATAGAACTCGTCCAATACGGGCCTGATTCCGCCGCTACGCTCGTCGTCCGAGTCAAGGAGAATCCGAGACTGCGGAGCATCACTTTTATCGGAAAAAAGATCAACCCGGACGAACTCAAGGACTCGGTCCTCCAGTTGACCTCGTTCACAGAGGCCAAAGAGAAGGGCAGACACAAGGGCAAAAAATACAAGGCATTGACGCCAATGCCGCTGCCCGAAAGCCGAATCTTCGAGTGGTCTCGAAAGATCGAAAAATATTACCAATCAAAAGGATATGCTAAATGCAAAGTTGAATCGGAGCTGAGCGAACCGGACAGTCTCGGACTCGTCGATCTCGTGCTCAAGGTCGAACGCGGCAAGAAGGTGCATGTCAAAAAGATCGAGTTCTTCGGCGTGACCGCATTTGAACCCAAAAAACTCAAAAAAGTCATGAAGACGAAGGAGCGCGGTTTCCTGCGCAGCGGAACGCTCAAGCTCGACCAATGGGCTGACGATCCGAAACGCATCGAGGAGTTTTATGCGAACAACGGCTATCCGAATGCACGGGTCGATTCCACAAAAATCGAGTATTCCGACGGCGATGCGTTCATAAAAATCTGGATAACTGAAGGCCGCAAGTTGATGATAGGCAATGTCTCTGTGGATGCAGCTCCGCCGTTTACATCGGACTATCTGCTCGGACTCGTCAAGATCAAGAGCGGCGAGCCGTTCTCGAGGGAGAAATACATCGACGCTGTCATGAAAGTCGCTGACGCTTATCGGGATTCTGGCTATCTCTATGTGCAGGTCATCCCTCTCGATTCGCTCTATTCGGACTCGATCGTCGATGTCCGATTCGTCGTCGAGCCGGGCTCAAGGGTCGCTGTGCGCAAGATCATCATCAAAGGCAACACGAAGACCCGTGATTATGTGATACTTCGTGAGTTGGACATCTTTCCGGGCGATTACTTCTCCTCGAGCAAGCTCCGCAAAAGCCAGCGCGACCTTTTCATGCTCAATTTCTTTAGCAATGTAACGGTCGATTTCGAGGAGGTCGGCGATTCGCTCATCGACCTGATTTTAACGGTCACGGAGAAGCCGACGGGTCAGGCGATGGCAGGTGTAAGTTACTCAGGTTTCGAGGGATTGGCAGGAAACATCTCATATCTTGAACCCAATTTCCGCGGCAAAGGCCAGATATTCTCTGCAATGTTGCAGCACGGACAGCGCGGCAGTTTCTTCCAGCTCGGCTTTACGGAACCATGGCTCGGCGGCAAGCCCAGATCGCTCGGTTTCGATCTCCACCATGTCTATTACCGACTTTTTGAATACGACGAGCAGCGCACGGGTGGCGGCGTAACTTTTTCGACCCGTGTGTGGAACGATTACTGGCGGTTGACCCTGTCCTACGATCTCAACAGGATCTACCTCTACAACATCAACCCGGTGTTCGAGGAGCGCTACAAGGAATTCACCGAAGGGCCTGTATGGCGGTCTTCGGTCTCGTTCTCGTTAACACGCGACACGCGCAACCACCCGTTCTTCCCAAATCGCGGCAGCCGTTGGTCTTACAACCTTATCCTCGCTGGCGGGCCGCTCGGCGGCGACATCCGGATGCACAAGCACACGATGGAATGGAGTTACTACTTCCCCAAGCCGTTCACAGGCGAAAAATGGGCAAGTGTCATCTGGCTCAGAGGCGGCTATGTCGGCGGTTTCAATCCGAAGGACTGGGCTGAAGGTGTGCCGTTCAACGAGCGGTTCTTCTTGGGCGACATAGGGTTCTATGGACTCAGAGGTTACGACTTCCGTTCGGTCGGGCCTGTCCAAGACGGCGTTGTGGTCGGCGGACGCGTGTTCTCCATCTTCACACTCGAAGAGCGTTACAAGGCGTCGGACAACATCTATGTCTTGGCGTTCGCTGAGGCAGGAAACGCATGGAATAACATCGCAGAGG
>QNDP01000265.1 GCA_003645975.1 Candidatus Hydrothermota bacterium
CTGATATTCCATGCACCCGCCTCCGCCTCAAATTCCTTAATGCGAAGGCTATCAGTTTATTGTTTTTATGGTGTCTGGATAATCACCGAATTCTCAGCGAAATAGTCTTACCAACCACTTGCGCAACCCATTGCCTCGATTATCATCTAATTTTGTCGCCATTATGTCAGAACTTATTCGTGGATATGGATTTAGCCCTGCCATCCTTGAAAGGCGAGGGGAATTAAGTTCTTTCTCCATCCGGGGGCTATCCCTCAAATGTCAGCGATCGAATAGCATTATCAACAAAGCCAAATTTTTACACAAAGTCCTCCATCACAAACGAAATTGCCAATAGCCTTGCTCAGTTGACAAGCCTTTGAGGCCGAGTTAATAATAGACACCGCTCTTTTGATCCTCTTTGGAAACTAAGTTCAAAACAGATCGGGGCGTAGCGCAGCTTGGTTAGCGCATCGGCCTTGGGAGCCGAGGGTCGGTGGTTCGAATCCACTCGCCCCGATTTTTGCGCCTGTAGCTCAACAGGATAGAGCAGCGGATTTCTAATCCGCTGGTTGGGGGTTCGAGTCCCTCCAGGCGCGTTAACTCCAGACAGGGTGAGCGTAGCTCAATTGGCAGAGCGCCAGACTGTGGATCTGGTGGTTGGGGGTTCGAGTCCCCTCGCTCACCCTTTTTTTTTTCTTTTCCAAAAAGATGTGTCGCTCGCCTCAAGCTTCAACTGCGCCTCGATAGTTGCAACTTCGGACTCGGCCTTGCCTTTGCCTTCGTAGTTGCTCGAGATGCCGACAGACGATGCCAACACTATCAGCAATCCGACTTTTGCTTTGGCCATAGTTCTCCATCCATTTTTATAAGTTTTTACGGCCGAAAGGCATAAAGTCGTAGCCAATCATGAACGATTTGGGTTCGCTCCCACCTTATAATTCCGAGCCAAAAAGGGGTGTTGTATCATGGCCAAATACATTTTTGTAACCGGAGGAGTAGTCTCATCGCTTGGCAAGGGTGTAATCACTGCGTCGATTGGTTTTTTGCTCAAAAGGCACGGTTATGTGGTCAAACTTCTGAAAATCGATCCGTATCTCAATGTCGATCCCGGCACGATGAACCCATTCCAGCATGGCGAAGTGTTTGTTACCGATGACGGTGCGGAGACCGACCTCGACTTGGGGCACTACGAGCGGTTTTTGCATCAACCGATGCGCCGTGAGAACAACCTCACCGCAGGCCAAATTTACGAAAGCATCATCAAAAAGGAGCGCAGAGGCGATTTTTTGGGTCAAACCGTGCAAGTGGTTCCACATCTCACGGACGAGATAAAACAGCGGATTCGAGGGCTCGGTGTGGATGCCGACATCGTTGTGGTCGAAGTGGGCGGGACTGTCGGCGACATCGAGAGTTTGCCCTTCCTCGAGGCGATCCGTCAGATGCGGCTCGAAGAGGGTCACGGCAACACATTCGCAATTCACCTGACGCTTGTGCCGTATCTCTCTGCGGCCGATGAAGTTAAAACGAAACCGACCCAGCACAGTGTCCAAAAATTGCGCGAAATCGGAATACAGCCGGACATGCTGATCTGCCGCGGTGAGAGGTCGATTCCGCCCGACGCCATCCGAAAAATAGCGCTGTTCGCCAATTTGCCACCGGAGCGGGTGATCGAAGCGCCAATAGTGTCAACAATTTATGAAATGCCGCTGCTTTTCCACCGCTCAGAACTCGATGCAATGATACTTGAGGGACTTGGATTAAAACCAAAAGGCAAACTTGAACTTTCGGATTGGCAGACCTTTGTCGAACGGGTCAAAAAACCTTCGGGCGGCAAGGTTCGCGTCGCCATCTGCGGCAAATATGTGAACATAAGGGATTCCTACAAAAGCATTTACGAGGCACTGGTTCACGCCGGTGCGGCGCTCAATGTGCGCGTTGAGCCCGTGCTCGTCGATTCCACTCTCGTCGAAAAACACGGCGCTGAAAAGTATCTCTCCGATGTCGATGGAGTCATTGTTCCGGGCGGCTTCGGCAAGCGAGGGATCGAGGGCAAAATCGCAGCGATCCAATTCGCACGCACGAGGAAAATCCCGTTTCTCGGAATCTGCTTGGGAATGCAACTGACGATCGTTGAATTTGCCCGAAATGTGTTGAATCTAAAGGGTGCGAATTCCACAGAATTCGATCCCAAAACGCCCTATCCGGTGATCGATCTCCTGCCAGAGGAAGAGGGGTTTGAGGTCTATGGCGGGACTTTACGGCTCGGCGCAAGTCCAATCAGGTTGAAGCGCAACACCTTAGCTTTTTCACTTTACCAAATGGACATAATTCACGAGCGGCATCGCCATCGCTACGAGGTGAATCCGTCATATCGAAACGCTCTGGAGGACAAGGGACTGGTCGTTTCGGGCGAGACCACCGACGGCCGACTCATCGAAATCATCGAGTTGCCTGATCATCCGTTCTTCATCGCATGTCAATACCATCCGGAGTTCAAATCGAAGCCGTTGAGTCCGCATCCGCTTTTCGTCGGACTCGTAAAAGCGGCCAAAGCCGTGAGGACAAGGTCATGAGTCCGTAATCGGGACGAAAGTGCGGTAATTCCTCTATCCCTTTGGGCATGATTTGAATGTCCGCATTTCACTCCTTTAAAATTCGCACATCATGGCAAGTCCATCTCTTGTCAAATCGTTTATAGCTTTGGGATTAACGGCCGTCGGAAGCCTTATCGGCCTGCCGGGTTTGGGCGCCATCGCAGCAAATTTCGGCACATTCCTCAACGAACTTGCTCAGGAACTCGGCGCTGAGGTCATCGGCGAACTCGTCGAAAAACATTTCGGGAAACGGAAGTTAAGCAATTTCGTGGAACATTTTAGGTCGGAACTCGGTGAAGATCTGATCTCGACCATCGACTTTGACGGGAGCGGCCGTTTTGAAAAGCTATGTCTCGGTTTGACAAAGGGATTGAGTGGTGAAAAGCGCACGCCGTTCGTAACTGACCCATCCGAAGAAAACATCGAAGCTTGGCTCAGAAGGTTCGGTTTCAACGATCATGATCGACTCAAGGCCATCAAAGACCGTGTCAAAGAGGCCGCTTTCAGGGCTTACAAGGCCACTTTCGACTCGGAATCCGCCGCCCTCGCAGAACTCAGGTTCATCCGTGAAGCGATAAAACGAATTCAAGCCCAATCGGTTCCGACAG
>QNDP01000266.1 GCA_003645975.1 Candidatus Hydrothermota bacterium
CTCCAATTTGTTGGTGCAGAGAGGATACAGGTAGATGGGGGTATGAGCAAGGAGGGGGTGGGCAGGAAAACAAACATATTCAATATGTTGGGAATTATTTAACAGGCTCTTTAATAGAAAGGAGGTGAAAAAGTATTGTGTAACTTGCTCGATGTTTTATTTTCTCGTCTCTCAAGATGCGAGTCTGTGTTTTGCGAGGCTGTGTTTCAGAGCTGTGATGTCAGATTTCGCGCTGTCATAGGGTTCGTTCCGGGTTTCGGACTTCTAATCTCTTTCCGTGCTCAATCCTCCCCGAGCCACTCACTCATGAGAGAGCGAAAAGCGCGCTCATGCTTAATCCCTGGTGGTTCTCCTGTGCTCATCCCCTAAACGGGTCCCGAAGCTTTCCTCTGCTCAAATCGAGTCCGTGCACAAGAGTATTGCTTTTGCTAAAACGACAAAAAGGAGAACACAAAAATAAAACTTTTGAAGGGGGGTAAAAACAAAAGCATCAAATTTACAATGAGATCCATAACAAAGATTAGGGAAACCATAAAAACAAGGGAGGTGAAAAGTTATGGAATTCAAAATCGGAAATAAAATTTTAAAAAGGAGGTCAATATGAAGAGGATAAAGAAGTGGAAATATTGCGGTAGCTGCTGCGGTAACTGCAAATATAGCCACAAACTTTATCCCAATTCGCAGCTTTGGCTCGTTTGGTGTGAGAAAGTGGGACCAGTTCCCATGATGTTTGGATGCGAGATGTTTGAGGCGAGAGATGACCAAGGTTTTGGTGAGACAATGAACGGTTTTGAGAAGTCATCAGATGAGGAGAAAGTAAGCGGTGAGAATTGTGAATCATCATCTTGCCATAATTGTTTTAAGGAGACTTCGGATAATGAGAAGGTTGGGGAGAATGTGGATGGCCAAATTCCAAATTTAAATGGACGTGCTACCAATTCCCTTTGCCTACTCCAAAATGAGCAGTCAAAGAGATTGCTTTCTGGTCCAATTTGAATAACTCCCACTCAAGGAACAGGAACTTAGGCAAACCGCAGGGGGCGCTTCGGCGCCCCTTTATTCTCTGTCATCTTCCACTGATCCTTACCCATTCTTTCCATGTGCTTCATGACTTTACAGTTTACAAATGAGACGGGGTTTCAAAATTTTTGCGATTTGGTTAAAATCAAACCCCTTTAAAAAACTAAACGGAGAATTGAGCGATGAGAATAACGGTAGCGAGCGGAAAAGGTGGCACGGGTAAAACAACAGTTGCCACATCTTTGGCACTTGCCATCGGACAGGGCGTTTTCCTCGATGCGGATGTGGAAGAGCCTGACGCCCACATCTTTTTGAAACCGAAATTCGAGAAGGAGCATCCGATCTCGATTCTTGTGCCGCGCGTCGATTACACGAAATGCGACTTCTGCGGAGAATGCCAGAAGGCTTGTGCTTACAACGCCATAGCCGTCGTTCCGGGCAAGGTCATGATTTTCGACGAGGTGTGCAAAGGCTGCGGCACCTGCAAGTTGGCGTGCCCGCAGCAGGCGATCTACGAAGTGCCGAGACAAATAGGCATCGTGAACGAAGGTAAGTCAAACGAGATCAAATTCTTTGAGGGTAAACTCGCAGTCGGTGAGGCCACAACGACTTATTTGATCCGTGAACTCAAAAAATTCGCCGAAGGGGCTGAACTCGTCATAATCGACGCTCCGCCGGGAACTTCGTGTCCGATGCTTGAAGCGGCAAAGAATGCCGATTTCGTGCTGCTTGTCGCTGAACCCACACCGTTCGGCATCTATGATCTAAAACTTTCAATTCAGGCTTTAAAAGCAATGGGCGCAAAGATGGGATTGGTGATCAACAAGTTCGGACTTGGGGACACTACGGTCGAACAGATCGCTGCTGATGAGCGGGTGCCAATCTTCATGAAAATACCGTTCAAACGGAAACTCGCGATGGCCTACTCGAAAGGTGTGCCACTCGTGGAAGCCGAACCCGAATATGAACCGCAGTTCATCGAAATGTTCCAAAAAATCAAAGAGTTAGTCGAGGAGGGAGAACGATGACCGCCGCTGTCAAAGAATTGACGATCCTGAGCGGAAAGGGTGGAACCGGAAAGACGACGCTCGCAGGCGCTTTCGCCGTGCTGGCCGAACGTAAGGTCATAGCCGACCTCGATGTCGATGCGCCCGACCTCCACATCATTTTGCAACCCAAGATATTGCAGGAAAAGGAATTCTACGGCATGGAGAAGGCCAGAATCGAACTGGACGAGTGCATTTCCTGCGGACTTTGCCTCGAAACATGCAGATTTGACGCCATTTCGCCCAATTATGTGGTCGATGAAAACTTCTGTGAGGGCTGCCGCGCTTGCACATTCGTGTGCCCGACCAACGCCATCAAGATGGTCAAACATGTTGCAGGTAGATGGTTTATCTCGGAAACACGCTATGGACCGATGGTTCATGGACAGCTCGGAGTCGCAGAGGAGAATTCAGGCAAACTCGTAACCGTGATCCGCACTCAGGCCAAATTCACAGCGCAAAAGGAAGGTTACCCATTGATCCTGCTTGATGGCCCGCCCGGAATCGGCTGTCCCGTAATATCGTCCCTTACTGGCGTGAAATATGCGCTGGTCGTGGCCGAGCCGACACAGTCAGGAATGCACGATCTCGGCCGACTTTTTGACCTTTTCGAGCATTTCGATGTTCAGGCATATCTCGTTGTCAACAAATATGATCTGAACCCAGAAGTTACCGCCGAAATCGAACGGTTCGCCTACGATCGCGGTGTCCGACCGGTCGGCAGGATCCCGTTTGACGAGGCTGTGGTTGAAGCGCTTGTCAACGCCAAACCTGTGATCGAATACTGCGATTGCCCTGCTGGTGAGGCGATCAAAAAGATTTGGGAACGGATGGTCGAGGAGATGGAATTGTGAGTTTTACCATCGCCTTACAGGGGAGAGAGAACTTAAATCTTCTCTCGCCCTTCAAGGAGCAAGGGTGTAAGTTCACAGCTACGAACAACTTCCAACAGAACTGACGATGGGATTTCGAGGGGTGAACAAGCAGTGCGCCTGCTGTTCACCTGTTGAGGGGTTTTGCTTCCCGTCTAAATGACCAACGCCACGAAATTCTCGGTGGGCTCTGACCCGATCCCATGATCGACACGGAATTCAACGCGGACACTGAGGGTTA
>QNDP01000267.1 GCA_003645975.1 Candidatus Hydrothermota bacterium
GCATGGCTTGGACAGGCCGCCACACAGATGCCGCAACCTTCGCAGATCTCAGGGGTCACTTTGGCGACGCGCGTCTCCTCGTCGATGTATCTTGCGCCAAACGGACAAGCTTCCACGCAATAACCGCAACCTGCGCAGCGGGTTTCACGCGTAACCGAGATACGATAACGGTTCTGGAGCCTGCCTCTGAGCAGGAACTTGAGGGCTTCGCCTGCCGCACCGATCCCCTGAGCAATGGATTCCTCGAGTCCGAGCGGCATGTTTGCAAGGCCGGCCACAAAGACGCCCGGCCTTTTCGTCTCAAGCGGGCGGAATTTCGGGTTCATGACAGCGAAGAAGCCGTCCGCATCGAGCGTTATGCCGAAGATGTCAGCGAGTTTCGGATTGTCCTCGTTCGGGACGACGCCGTTCGCAAGTGCCACAGCATCAGCTTGCAATTCAACAACTTTATTGATGGATACATCGAAAACACGCACCACAGGCCTGCCATCGACGATCTCGACCTCCGGCTCCCTGCCTTCAGGGAATCTGACGAAAATCACGCCCTTTTTCCTTGCGTTGAGATAGAACAACTCGTTCAGGCCGTAGGTCATAATATCACGATGGAGCACAAAGACCTCGATGTCTGGATTCAACTCTTTGAGTTTCAAGGTGTTTTTGACTGTCTCCATGCAGCAAAATCGACTGCACCAAGTGTGTTTTTCGTTTCTCGATCCAACGCACTGGATGAACACGACACGGTTTAACCCATCGACATTGCCCTCTCCGAGCCGTTTTTCGAGATCGCTGACCAGCATAACTTTGTCCGAAAGTCCATAGCCGAATTCGCCCTGTTCTGGAGTGTAAGGTTTTGCGCCTGTGGCGATTATGACACTTCCGACTTTGAGCACCCTTGTCCCATCCGGTGTCTTCACGGTCGCCTCAAACCTTCCGAGAGAGCCTTCGAGGCCGATTATCTCCGAGTTGAAAAGGACTTCCACATTCGGATTGTTTAGGACGCCATCAGTAAATTTTTTGAACAACGGCGCCAATGGCTTAAGTGTAGAATCGAAAGCGAGATATTTGCCGTTTCCGATCAACTGATCGGTTTTTTCCACGAGATAGACCTTTATTCCAGCGGAAGCGGCGGCTATCGCTGCGTTCAGGCCTGCGACCCCACCGCCGAGCACGAGAAGGCTTGGAATCGGGTTTATCGGCTTGGTCAATGTTACCTGTGAGTTGCGCAGCTTTTCGATCCCCATAACGACTATCTGTGGGGCGGAATGATGCCACTCGTAGATGTCAACGACTTCGATAAGGAACGGGTTTATCCCGGCTATTTCGCCGAGTTTTTGTTCAAAGAGGACTCTTCTGTTGAACGCATTGCGACCGGCGAGGAGCACGCGGTCTATGTCCATGTCTTTCAATTTGTTGGCGATGCTTTCGATGGTGGGTTCCGTAAGTGCATCGACGACCTCGACATGGACGACTTCGGGCGCAAAGACCTTGACCAGTTCCGCCAGCTCTTGGACATCGAGTTTGTCATCGAGAAGGCCGCCACACCTTGAGATGAACACGCCTATCTTCGGTTCAGGCGAGAATTTGAACGAACCCGATTCCTGTTTTTCGATGTTTTGGCCCAAGATGCCCAGGGTCTTTGCCACACTTGCGGCTGTGGAGACCACAGTGTCCGGAATGTCTTTGGGGCCGGAGGTTGTGCCAGCGGCGAACACTTTTGGCTTCGATGTCATCACCCTCGACGGATCGGTCGATTGGATGTAGCCCGTAGGGTGGACTTCCACTCCAATGACTTTTGCCAACTCATCAAGGCCTTTTGACGGCTGCTGACCCGTTGCAAGCACCACAAGGTCAAAGTCCTCGCTCACAAGTTCGCCGCCGACCTCGTAGCGAACTGCAAGTTTTCCGTCTCCGGTCTCCTCGATCGTCGGGATTCGATAGTTCTCGATTTTGACGCCCATCCTCTCGGTATCCTTGCGATAGCGATAATAACCTTTGCCGAAAGCCCTTAAGTCCATTGCGAACAGTTTGATCTCGGCATCAGGAAGTTGTGCCTTGAGGAGGCGGGCTTCCTTCAGGGCATACATGCAGCAGGCGGATGAGCAGTAGGCGCGCTTGGTGTCCCTTGAGCCCACGCATTGGAGGAAAGCGATCTTTTGAGGCCGCTCACCGTTCGACGGGCGCTGCCCGGCCTTGCCATGACGGATCCGCAGCTCCATCTCCGGACTCGTGAGCACATCCGGATTCTTACCCCATTTGAATTCCGGAAGGTCATGAGGCTCATATTCCTTAAAACCTGCTGCGATGATTATCGCATCTACTTCAACCTCAAATTCGACCGAATCACGGGATTCCAGATTTATGGCATTGGTTGGACAGACCTTGACGCATTCGCCGCAAAGTGTGCACGCCTCCCAATTGATGACATAACCGCCTTGAGCACCGACAAACCTCAAAATCGCTTTGTCCGTATCGTTTACCTTTACAGGGCACACATCGACGCATAGTCCACAATCGATGCAAAGTCCCATGTCAACGCCGCGCGGCTTCGTCCTAAGTTTCACCTTGTATCTACCGTCATGTTCCTCCACTCCAACAACTTCGGTTAAAGTGTGGACCGAGAGATTCGGCGACGATAGGCTCCTTTTCATGCAGTATTGGCCGGCTTCCGAGAAGAAAAGCGTCTTACAAAGTCCGCAATCGTCGGTCGGAAACTGGTGGTCAAGTTTCAAAAGTTCACCTCCAGCACCGGGGGCACGATCGATCAGATACACTTGAACACCCGCATAAGACAGGTCAATAGCGGCCTTCGAGCCCGCCACACCACCTCCAATGATCAAAACCGACGGTTTATTTTTGTTGTTCATTTTCTTACTCCTTGAAATTCAGAGGGTAAGAGGATAATCACACTGTGCATCGACCTACATCGAGGACTTGCAGTCCCATCGTTAAGGACTTTGTAAAAGGGGATGTTGGCGTTTGAACCCCTTCTGAAAAGCTCAACTAAATGGCTTTTTTTCTCTCTGTTCAGGACTTTCGGTTTTCGCATCCTTCGCTTCTCCAATGTCTAACTCTCAGAATGATACCACATTTGTTCATTTTTTCAAAATCCAGATCAAAAAGTTAAGTATCAAGGTCAGCACGATGGACAGGATTATCGAAGTCGTTATCGGAAAATA
>QNDP01000268.1 GCA_003645975.1 Candidatus Hydrothermota bacterium
CACAACCAGCTTGCCTTCGTCGTTTATCTCGACCTGTGGAGGGTTATCCTCGTTGAATCTGACGAAGATGACGCCTTTTTTGCGCGCTTCAGTGTAAAGTTCCTCTCTGAATCCGTAGGTGCGGATGTCGCGATAGAGCACAAACACATTTGCGCCTCTCTCGGCCAGTTCGATGGCGTTTGCCACAGCTCTTGAGCAACAAATTCTTGAGCACCAAGGATGTTCATCGTTACGAGAGCCCACACACTGGATCATGACGACCGTATCGCCCGGCTTTACCTCATCGAATTTCTCCTCCATCTCCTTCTGAGTCAGGACATTGGGATGCTGGCCATAGAGATATTCCTTCGGCTCGTATTCCTTCGCACCCGTTGCAATTATCGCTATTCCGTGTTCGATCGGCTCATCGTGTCCGACGAGGTAAGTCCTGTAATTTCCAACATAACCTTCGACGCGTTCGATTTCGGCGCCTGTGATGACGCGGATCTTCGGATGATTCGTAACTTTTTGAATCAGGTCATCGAGGAACGGTTTGACCTCGTTTCCAAGCGTCAGTTTTTTGATCTTCCGTGCGTTCCCGCCAAGCTCCTTTTCCCGTTCTACAAGAACGACATCGAATCCCATATCGGCGAGTGAAAGTGCAGCGGTCATGCCAGCCACGCCACCGCCGATGACCAAACCCGTGTGATTGACCGGAATTTGGGTCTCCTGAAGCGGTTCGAGCAGTGCAGCTTTGAAGACCGCCATCCTGACGAGGTCTTTGGCTTTCTCTGTTGCCGCCTTCCGATCGTGCATGTGCACCCACGAGTCTTGGTCGCGTATGTTCGCCATCTCGAACAGGTATTTGTTCAGACCGGCCTCTCGGATGGTCTCTTGGAAAAGCGGTTCATGAGTTCTCGGAGTGCATGAGGCCACAACGACACGGTTAAGTTTATGTTCCTTAATGGCTTCTTTGATAAGTTGCTGAGTGTCCTGAGAGCATGTGTAAAGGTTGTCGGTGGCATAGACCACATGCGGCAATGTCTTGGCGTATTCGACCACCTCTTTGACATCGATATAGCCGCCGATGTTACGACCGCAATGGCAAACAAAGACCCCTATGCGCGGCGGTTGGTTCCAGACTGGGAGCTCCTCCGGATATTCCTTCTCTTTGACTTCAGTGCCACGCACATCGGCAAGCAGCGCCATGACCGCACCGGCCGCACCGCTTGCTTCTGCTACGGTCTCAGGAATGTCCTTCGGCGATGCGAAGCTGCCCGCCACGAACACGCCCGGACGGTCTGTCAAGACCGGAGCGAACAGGTTCCTTTCAGCGAATCCATATTTGTTCAACGAGATTCCGAACTTTTCCGCTACCTCGCGGTGCGTTACAGTCGGATTCAGCCCGACGGAAAGCACCACCATGTCAAACCTTTCGACCACCTGGTTTCCATGCTCATCCTCGTAACGCACTTCAAGGTCGCCGTTTTCGAGTTGTGTAACCGATGGCACACGACACCTGACAAACCTGACGCCATGTTCCTTCTGAGCGCGCTCGGCGTATTTGTCGAAATCCTTGCCGTAGGAACGCACATCCATGAAGAAGATAGTCGGTTCGACATCGGCAGAATGTTCCTTAGCAATGACCGCTTCCTTGATGGCATACATGCAGCAAACGCTTGAACAGTAACCTTTCCCGATTTGCTCATTTCGTGAGCCAACGCATTGGATCCAAGCGATTTTATGGGCATGTTTTTTGTCAGATGGTCTCAAAATCTCGCCTTTTGTCGGACCAGAGGCCGAGAGGATCCGCTCAAATTGAATGCTCGTAACGACATTCGGATATTTACCGAACCCGTATTCTCTAAGTGGTTCAGGATCAAATTCATCGAATCCCGGGGCGAGGACAATTGCGCCGACCTCGATAGTTCTTTCTTTTGGAAGCATATCGTGGACGATGGCCTGCGGTTGACACGCCTTCACGCACTCCATGCACTCAGAGCAACCCACACAGTTCAAGCACCTTTCAGCCTCTCGGAGTGCCTGCTCCTCTGTGAAACCTTTGACCACCTCGTCGAAGGTCTTGATGCGCTCTTCAGGGTCGAGCATCACCGGTTTAGTCCGTTCAACCCGTGTGGTTTTGCTGAAATCGTAAGGGACAACCGACTCAAAAGAGCCTTTTTCGCGGTTTTCATACAAATCTTTACCGCTCAAAAACCTATCGATTGAAATAGCGGCTTTACGGCCATGGAAAAGCGCATCGATAAAGGTCGATGGGCCGAGCACGCAATCGCCGCCAGCAAACACCTTCGGATTCTGTTTTGTCTGAAGTGTTGTCTCATCGACATCGAAAGTGCGCCATCTGGTCAGCTCGAGATGCTTTGCAAATACTTCGGATTCAGGATATTGGCTGATTGCAGGGACAACAGCATCGACCTCGATTGTGAATTCAGAGCCTTCGATCGGGATAGGCCTTCTGCGACCGGATGCATCAGGTTCGCCGAGCCTCATGCGGATGCATTCAAGGGCTTCGACCTTGCCGTTTCCGAGAATCCGTTTCGGAGACGCAAGGAACATGAATTCAATGCCTTCCTCCATAGCCTCTTCAATCTCTTCGGGACTTGCAGGCATCTCAGCGCGCGAACGGCGATAGACCACAATGACATCCTTGCCCAACCGTTTGAGCGTCCGCGCAGCGTCCATAGCGACATTGCCGCCGCCGATCACTGCAACTCTTTTTCCGATTTCGACTTCCTTGCCGAGATTGACATTGCGCAGCATCTCCACTGCTCCGACGACACCGGGCAGGTCTTCGCCTTCAATTCCGAGTTTGCGGGACTTGTGCGCGCCTATGGCGAGGAAGACGGCATCGTAACCGTTCAGAAGTTCGTCAAATTCGACATCCTTGCCGACCTCGGTGTTGAAATGGAACTCAGCGCCCATCCGTTCGACGAGCGAGGCTTCCAAGAAGAGGATGTCTCTGGGCAAGCGATAGTTAGGGATACCGACATAAAGCATTCCACCCGGTTTGTCGAAGCGGTCGAAGATGTCAACCTCATAGCCTTTGAGCCGCAGTTCGTAAGCCGCCATCAGTCCAGCGGGACCAGCGCCAACGATTGCGACCTTTTTGCCATTGGACTCAGGGACTTCGGGCACAGGGATGTCACCAAGCTCTTTCAAGTCGAGGTCAGC
>QNDP01000269.1 GCA_003645975.1 Candidatus Hydrothermota bacterium
AGACTCTCAAGATGACGCCGAGCTTGTCGGACGATGAGGTCATCGAAAAACTTCAAAAACGCAAAAAATTCATCGATGGAGTCGCTTTCACCGGTGGAGAACCTCTTGTCTATCCGAAACTTAGGGATTTAATCCGAAGGATAAAGCAGGAGCTGGGGTTGGCCGTAAAGCTCGATACAAACGGCTATATGCCCGACAAACTCCAAGACATGCTCGAAAATGGGCTTCTCAACTATGTGGCAATGGATGTCAAGGCAGCTCCAGAGGACTATCCGAAGGCGGTCGGATTGAACAGGTTTGACATCGAAAAGATCAAGGAGTCCATAAGGCTGATAATGGAGCTTGCGCCAGAATACGAATTCAGAACGACCGCTGTGCCCACAATCGTGAATGTCGAAAGTATGCACGGCATAGGACAACTTGTAAAAGGAGCAAAGCTCCACGCCATCCAGCACTTCAGACCAATAAAAACACTTTCGCCAGAATACCAGAAAATTCATCCATATCCTGACAGTGTGTTGGAAGAAATGGCTTTGGTCATGCAAAAATATGTAGAAAAAGTCGAAATTCGATGAACAAAAGGAGGTTTGTCATGTGGCAGATTTGGGTCAGCATGGCTATATCATTCATTCTGTTCATCTTCGGGCTGCTCAAAGCGCTCGACATAGTCTTCTGGATGGGCAATCTTGCCGTCCTTTTGCTGCTCCTGTGGTATGTCCTTTCCAGAAAACGAGAGGGTCAAACGGAATGAAAATCGGTTGTGCATCCGCTCATAGCACGGATTTTTAAAATCGGTTTCAACATGAGTTCCAACCCCTTCAATTCACGACTTTTCATGCTTTAAAATTTTGCGCGCAATGAATTCGACGAAGCCCTTCACAGGAATCGCTCCTTATTACGATGTTCTGATGCAGGATGTCAACTATGAGCTCTGGATCGACTATGTCGAGGAGCTTTTCAAGCTTTTCCGAGTTCGGCCACACAAAATACTTGACATCGGCTGCGGGACAGGCACGCCGACAATAGTGCTTGCGCGACGCGGCTATGAAGTTGTCGGCATCGACGTCTCCGAAGACATGCTGCGGATAGCAAGGGACAAGACCCGGACGATGCCAAATGTCCGGTTTTACCTTGCGGATGTGAGAAGGTTTAATCTCGAAAATGAAGCGCCGTTCGACGCCGCCATCTCACTCTTTGACAGCCTCAATAACATCTTGAGGGAGAACGAATTGTTTGAGGCGTTCCGACATGTAAGAGCACATCTTCGACCAAAGGCTCCTTTCCTTTTCGATATGAATACGATTTATGCATTGGAACACTATTGGGGCGACAAGACCCGTGTCAGGGAGCACGAAAAGATAGTCTCGATATGGAGGACGAAGTTCATCAAATTCAAGTCGCTATCCCAGCTACATATCACGCTTTTCGTTCCCGAAGGCGATGAATCTCAAGGACTTTATCGCAGAATCGACGAGATACATGTCGAAAAGGGCTATCCTTTGATCGTTTTGCGGAGATTGCTGCAGAAGGCCGGATTCCACGAAGTCCACATTTTCCAGCATCTCACACGCAACCCGGCGGACGAACAGGTGCTTCGTGTCATGGTCGCCGCAAGATAGCCATCGACATCCCCAAATCATCCCTATTTCAGAGCATATCAACGGGATCTATGTCGATTTTGATGTTTATTCCGGACGGTGGGTCGAAGGACACACTTTTGAGAAGGTTTTGGATCTCCATAGGGTGTTCCGACTTTAACATTATGCGCCATCTGTATTTGCTTTTAAATTTTTCTATTGGCGCAGGCGCTGGGCCGAGCAGTTTTACACGAAACTTCGAGGCAGAGGACTCCAAAATCTGAAAGGCCTCATAGGCAAATGTCATGACATTCTCTTTCGAGCGCCCCTGTATCTCAAAGATGCCCAACCGAACAAACGGAGGATATTCAAACTTCTGTCTTGACAGCAATTCCGAGCGGTAAAATCCGAGAAAATCACCTTCAACTGCTTTTGAGATGGCGATCGAATCCGGGTCAAAAGTCTGAACGATGACTTTGCCGCCGCGACGGATGCGTCCGATCACCTGCGTTATCAACTGAAAGACGCGCTCGTTTGCCCTGAAATCCGGGAAGTTGAGGCCGACATCGGCCAGAAGGACGCCGACCAAGCCGACATTTGGAAAATCGAACCCTTTGACCACCATCTGAGTGCCCACCAGCACATCCGCCTCACCCGTCTTGAACTGGCGATAGATCTCCTCGTGCGCCCTCTTTCGCCTCGTAGTGTCCATGTCCATCCTCACGACCCGCAATTTTGGAAAAATCCGTCTGACCTCGCTTTCGACCTGTTCGGTGCCAAATCCGATCGGCACAATTCGAGGGGAACCGCATTTGGGACAGGTCGATGGCGCTGGGACTTCGTAACCGCAGAGGTGGCATTTCAGCTTTTTCTCACGCTTATGATAGGTCAAACTGACGCTGCAATGTGGGCAGTGCGGCGAATATCCGCAGTCAAGGCATTGGAGATGTGGGGCAAAGCCTCTGAGATTGACGAATAAGATGATCTGTTTTCCGTTCGCCACCGTTCTCTCCATCTCCTCCAAAATCCTTGTGGAGAGCGGTGTAAGCTCTTGGGATTTACGGAGATCAACGATTTCAACGACGGCTTTTTTGTAGCCCCTGATCTTCTTCGGCATGACGACGAGTCGATAGCGACCTTTCAGAGCAAAATGATAGCTTTCGATGGACGGAGTGGCGCTTCCCAGCAAGACCACCGCTCTTTCGAGTTTTGCGCGCATTATGGCGACGGCACGGGCGTGATACAGCGGCGGCGTATCCGATTGTTTGTAGCTCGTGTCATGTTCCTCATCGACGATTATCAGTCCCAAGTTATTGACAGGCAGGAACAAAGATGAACGAGGCCCGATTACGACTTTGATGCGGCCGGCTTCCGCCTCTCGCCAGACCCATCGCCGTTCGCCGACCGAGAACTTGCTGTGATAAAGTCCAACGACATCGCCGAACACATGGATGAAACGGGCGGCAAGCTGTGGAGTCAGCCCGATTTCCGGGACAAGCACAATGACGCCCATTCCTTTGGAAAGTGCCATCTTTGTGAGTTCGATGTAAACCTGGGTCTTTCCGCTGCCCGTAACGC
>QNDP01000270.1 GCA_003645975.1 Candidatus Hydrothermota bacterium
AAAGCTCAGATAGAATCGCAACTTAAGAGACTGCTTTTGCCAAAAGACCCTCAAGATGAACGGAATGCAATTGTGGAGATACGCGCCGGCGCAGGCGGCGAAGAGGCCGCACTTTTCGCCAGAGACCTGTTCCGCATGTATTTCAAATACGCCGAGAAACGAGGCTGGAAAGTCTCGATCACCGACGCACATGAAACGGAACTCGGTGGATTCAAAGAAGTCGTTTTCATAGTCGAAGGTAAGGGCGCTTACGGACGGCTCAAATACGAGTCCGGTGTGCACCGTGTTCAGAGGATTCCCATAACGGAATCGGGTGGACGCATCCACACATCCACAGCTTCGGTCGTCGTTCTGCCCGAAGTCGAAGATGTCGAAGTCGAGATCGATCCAGAAGACCTGAAAATCGAGACATTTAGGGCTGGAGGCCCCGGTGGACAGCATGTCAACATGACCGATTCCGCCGTCCGCATCACACATATCCCAACCGGCATCGTGGTAACATGCCAAGACGAACGCTCACAGCACAAGAACAAAGCGAAAGCGCTCCGCATCCTCAAGGCGAGACTCGTGGACATGATGAAACGCCAAAAGGAACAGGAACTTGGCAAGCTTAGACGAAGCTATATCGGCACAGGCGACCGCAGTGAGAAGATTCGAACTTACAACTTCCCGCAGAACCGTGTAACCGACCACAGGATCGGCCTCACGATTTACAACCTCGAATCGATCATGGACGGAGACCTCGACATGGTCATTGAGCCTCTGCTCGAAGAGGAGGAGCGCCGCAGGCTTGCGGAGCTCGAAGAAGCGGCATGAATCATGGAGACTCAACAGATTGAACTGCAATCTCTTAGAAGACAGCTCGCCCAAGTAGCAATCGCACCGGAGGCTGAGCTGCGGTTCCTTGTGGAATCGGTAACAGGCGTAAACTTGTTTGAAGCCCTTGCAGGGCTGGCTCAAATAGACGATTTCCAAACTTTGCGGCGGTTGGTTCAGCGCCGCATCTCAGAACGCATTCCGTTCCAATACCTTGTCGGTGAGGCGGATTTCTTTGGCCTCAAATTCACCGTCTCACCCGATGTCCTGATCCCGCGCCAGGAGACCGAATTGCTCGTGGAGAAGGCCATAGAGCTGCTCGGTTGCCCCCAAAACGGCGGCCTTGTGGCCGATGTGGGCACAGGTAGCGGATGCATTGCAGTCGCACTTGCAAAAAATTGCCCCAAACTCAGGATTTTGGCGACCGACATCTCACTGGAAGCCATCAAGACGGCTCGGAAGAACGCCGAAAGGCATGGGGTTGAACACAGGGTGTTCTTCGTCCAAACCGATGTTTTGAACGGCATAAACGCAAAATTTCGCTTGATAGTATCAAATCCGCCCTACATCAAGACATCCGAATGGGAGAGCCTGCCTCCGGAGGTGCGCCACGAACCCAAAATTGCACTTGACGGCGGTGAGGACGGGCTGAAAGTCATCAGGAAGATCCTCAGATACAAAAATTTGCTTGCGCCGAACGGTGTCATCCTCTTGGAAATTGATCCGCAGATCCTTGATGGACTGAGGGCGCTTGCAGAAGATTTGGGATACGGAATCACGACCGACAAAGACCTAAACGGGCTTGTAAGGACAGCGGTTCTAAAGCCACTCAGAGGGGGTGAGTGATATGGACAATATACTGAACTGGTTGCTCGATAAGGCATTGGATTTAGCTCAGCAGAGGAAGTATCCGGAAGCGCTTGTTCTGTTGACGAAAGCCTTGTTGCTCTCAGAGGATTCGGAGGTCGCTCAAAGGGATATTCTGACAGCCATAGTAACAATCCAACTACATGCAGGTGAGCTGACCGTTTTGGAACAGGCCAGAAAACTTTTCAAATTGCGGAAGGACGCCATCGGACATCTCCTTTACGGTGAGGCACTTAATTTGGTGGGCTATCACGAAGAGGCTGCCGACATACTCCGAAAGGCGCTAAAACTGGCTAAGGAGGAGGGAACCGACGAGGAGGAACTCCGAAAGTTTTACTATACCGCCCTCAGTTTGGTCGATTGCAGGTATTTGCGGAAAAAGATCAACCTCAGAGCAGTCGAAGAGGCCATCCTGAAGACCATCGATGGCACAAACATCGAAGATGATGCCGACTTTTTTGCAAACGAGCTTCTGGACATAGCATTTTGCAGGTTGGTTCGCGGTGAGATAGATGATGCGATCGCATTGGTCGAATTAGTTGAGCGAAAATTGACCAAAGATGATCCCGAATACGACAAGCTCGTGGAGATCAAAAACATTTTGCAATCAGCCGATAAGGATGAAATCAAAGAACTGCTGGACATCGAATACCATCCGAACATTGCCAAGCTGATCCGTCCCATAGAGCTCAGGCTGAATCCGGAATGGCCGCTTTATGAAATCTATCTGCTTCAAGCTCGGATCTATGCAATGCTTTGCGTAGAGAACAAGCTGGTGAAATATGGTCGATACAGGGTTTGGGCGGCCGCTATTGACGCCGTTACTTCCGAATTGATTGGAGACGAACCTCTTTATTTGGAAGATCTTGTCCTTCTTTACAATGTCTCAGGCTTCAAGATAGAGCAGGCCTATGACGAGTTGGTCCGTTACATCCAATCACATTGGGAAGGCCACCGCCGCAACTTCATGGTGCAGTTCAGCAAAAAATTGACAATGGCACAGAGGGAACTCAGAAGGAGCATCCAACTCATATCCGACAGGCCCTATGCGGACAGGGTGTTCAAACTCGCAAACGATTTTCTCAGGCAGATGCGGACGAACTACGATGCGTTATTCCGACCTGTGAGCCTCCTCTTGTTTGAGAACCCAGCGCTCTTGGCTGCACTTGTGGAGCTCTCGGCTTGGAAGTCGATAACCGGAGAAATTCCTACAATAGAAGAACTTGCAGAACGGTATCAGGTGCCTAAACGGAAACTCGACAAGATTTACCTTTTCGCTGGAAGTGCTTTGGACATCCCCGGAGAGGCGTCATGAACTGGGGCAAATGGGTTATCTATCGGAATCCACTGTTGCACATGAGGTTCGAGACCGACCTCCCGTTCAAAATCTTCTTCTCGGCGAAATCCGGACGGCAGATGGTGGAGAAGCTGGGCTTGAAACCGATGGCTCACCTCGAACAGGTGCA
>QNDP01000271.1 GCA_003645975.1 Candidatus Hydrothermota bacterium
CAAAGTGGTGTCCTGATGCATCTACAAAAAACGGTATCGCTATTTGGGGCGACACGAGTTAAGGCGGAAAGCTTGCACCATGCCGTCCCAACTCCGCCTTCTCTCTGTTCCAAATGGGTTGTCTTTGCCTTAACATGAAAAATCGCAAAAACAGGAGCAAGATATGGAAGTCAAACTTCTTTTCGGTGTCCATTCGCACCAACCTGTTGGAAATTTTAATCATGTGATGGAATGGGCTTATCAACGGGCATATCGACCGTTCACGGAAGTCGTGAGCCGATTTCCGGAGTTCAAATTCACCGTTCACTTCACAGGCCCTCTTCTGGAATGGCTTGAGTCGCACCATCCTGAGTTCATCGACCTCTTAGCGGAACTGATCGACAGGGGGCAGGCCGAGTTCGTTGTCAGCGGATTTTATGAACCCGTCCTTGCTGCAATACCTTACGATGATAGGGTCGGTCAGATCGAAATGGCAAAGGAATACGCACGAAAACGGTTTGGCGTTGAGCCTGAAGGACTTTGGCTTACAGAACGCGTCTGGGAGTCGGAAGTCGTGCCCGCTTTGCTTGAGACCGGAATCAGATATGTCGTTGTCGATGATTACCATTTCCTTTGCGTCGGAAAGGATTTGAGCGAGTTGCATGGCTATTTCCTGACCGAGTTTGAGGGACGAAAACTTGCCATCTTTCCGATAGATCAGAAGTTGCGCTATCTAACGCCCTTCAGGCCGCTCGATGAGGTTTTCGATTACCTTGCAACGATTCGCAAAGCAAGTGGCGACGGCGCAATAATTTTCGATGATGGCGAGAAGTTCGGCATCTGGCCGGGCACTCACAGTTGGGTCTATGAACGAAAATGGCTTGAGAACTTCGTCAAACGCACACTTGAAACAGATTGGCTTACTCCAACGACTTACGGAGGTTACCTTAAGGCCAATAAGCCGTTGGGTCGCATCTACTTGCCGACTGCCTCCTATTTCGAGATGGGTGAGTGGTCGCTGCCTGCCGATAAAGCCGTTGAATTCCAAAAATTTGTGAGGGAACTCGAAAAACTCGGCGACTTCGAGAGGTATCGCAAATTTGTGCGCGGTGGAATCTGGCGCAATTTCCTCGTCAAATACGAAGAGGCCAATCGGATGCACAAAAAGATGCTCGAAATCAGTAAGTTAGTTGCACAGAAGGGCGACCAGACCGCACGAAAGTTCCTCTACAAGGGGCAATGCAACGATGCCTATTGGCACGGCGTCTTTGGCGGACTCTACCTCCCACATCTGCGCCATGCGGTTTATGAAAATCTTATTGAGGCCGAGAAAATTGTGGCTGATAAGGGCATCAAAATCGACGATTTCGACTGCGATGGCTATGATGAGGTGCGCATAAGAACCGATGGGTTATCGATTTGGGTAATACCGAGACATGGCGGCGGGATCGCCGAGCTCTCACTCTTCAAACACAGGTTCAACTTGGCAGACACGCTTATGCGTCGCTTCGAGCACTACCACAGGGGCATTAAGCTCGGTAGCCGCAGCGACAAAGGCGTCTCATCCATCCACGAAATTGAGAAAATCGTCGATGAGCGGACTTACCGTGCGCTTCGTTACGACTGGTATCAAAGGTTGATGTTCATCGAACATTTTATCGATGACCGCGTTACGCTCGATGATTTCAGGAATGCGGCGTTCTACGATCTCGGAAATTTCGCCTTAGAACCCTTTGATTTCGAGGTGGATGATGAGTCGGTGGTGTTGAGTCGAAAAGGGATGCTGAAATTTGGCGCAGAATCGGTCGGACTGGCGCTCACGAAAAGGTTTTCGGCTTATGGCACAGGCATATCGGCGACATACAACCTGCAATCTGACGGGGATGTGCTTGATGATGTGAAACTTGGCGTTGAATTGAATCTCGCACTGCCCTATGGGGACAGCCCAGGCACTTCGGTCAAATTTGACGGCAAGGCGGTCGGAAGTGCCCGAAGTGAGATGGAAGCTAAGGATGTGGAAACAATTGAAATCCTTGATTCGTCAGGACTTGAATTGGAAATCTCCGCAAATCATCCGTTCAACCTCTGGATCGTGCCGATCTACACGGTGTCGCAATCCGAAAGCGGATTTGACCTGACCTATCAGGCGACGGCCATCCTGATGTCTTGGTATGTCAAGGGGTTGCTCGGAGTTCCACTTGAAATCGGAATGAAGGTAAGGTGAAGCTATGAAAATCATCTGTGCGCCAAACGCTTTCAAGGAATCGATAACATCGGTCGAGGCGGCGAAAGTCATGGCCAAAGCTGCGAAAGATGCCGGAATCGAAGATGTCCTCGAGATTCCGGTCGGAGATGGCGGCGACGGGACGTTGGATGCACTCAGATCAGTGATCGGAGGCGAAATCGTCGAATTCCAAGTTACAGGCCCGAACTGGAAACCTGTGGTTGCGCCGATCCTGTTGTTCAATGACGGCAAATCGGCCTTTGTCGAGATGGCGAAGGCTTCGGGTTTGGCGCTTGTGCCGCTTGACGAGCGCGACCCGTTCCAGACCACGAGTTACGGCACAGGTGAGTTGATCCGTTATGCAATATCGCTCGGCGTGGACGAGATAATCCTTGGCGTCGGTGGCTCGGCCACGATGGACGGCGGGATCGGTGCACTTAAGGCTTTGGGCTTCAAATTCATCGATGTCCGCGGCGATGAGGTGCGCCCGACGGCCGAAGGACTCGTCAAAATCCGCTGGATCGACGATTCGGATGTCTTTGAGGGTGTTAAGCGTGTCAAGATCCGCATCATGGTGGATGTCATGAACCCGTTGGTCGGATCTCACGGCGCCGCACGAGTTTATGGGCCTCAAAAGGGCGCAAAGGATGAAGACCTGCCCATCATCGACGCCGGGCTTGCCAACCTTGCAAACAAAATTCGGCGCAAAACCGGACGGGACATCATGAATTTGCCCGGTGCGGGCGCTGCCGGCGGCATCTCAGGTTCGTTCCATGGGTTGCTGAATGCTTCGATCGAGCACGGGATCGGGCTTTTCCTTGAACTCGTCAAGTTCGATAAGCTTTTGGAAGACACCGATTTCGTGTTCACCGGCGAGGGCAAACTCGACCGCCAGACGGTGTTCGGCAAGGCGCCGATGGGTGTTCTGAAGGCCGCACAGAAG
>QNDP01000272.1 GCA_003645975.1 Candidatus Hydrothermota bacterium
AAAAATTCTAAATCATATTCGTACCAGTTATCCTCATCCCACTTTCTAATAAAAAAAGGCGAATAAACACCGAATCCATCTTTTAAAGAGTCTATCCCGTTTCTGTGATGTATAACGAATTTATATTCTCCATAAATATTATTAAGTTCAGATGTATCACTATACCTTTCCATTGGATTTATGGGCCTTGCTAAATAAAATTCAACTCCTGCCCACATTGAATCACATAAAGGGTCAACAAATAAGTTAAAACCATCTTGTTGTAACTGCGATAAAGTCTTTTTTTTCGTCATTAGACTTGAGTCCGCCGCTAAGGAATCTTCGGATATTGGTAACCATGTATCACATATAGAATTAGAACATAGACTAGCTATAGAGTCTATTTCAATAAGGGGAATGGAAAATGCATCTCTAGAAATTCCTATTTTGTGTATATAGCTTCTAAGACGGGTGTTAATGGTGGTATCGACTCCTGCTTTTGTAGAATCCAACATGCGAAATCTGTATAGAACGAAATATGTTAAAGTATCTATTACTCCTATCATAGATGAATATCCATTCTTCTTTATTTTTTTAAATCTTCCCACAACCAATCTTACCGTTTCTTGTAATGTCGTATCTATACCGTTTATTGTTGTGTCCTTATTTATAACAGCTTCTAAATCCACTACGTGGTAGTTGCTTCCATATCCTCCGAATCTATCAGCATATTTCCACGAGTTCGAAGAGGGGAAAATCTTCCATTCGATACCGTTAACAATGATTGATTCTTCAGACTTCGCATTTGGCGTGTGTAGCATAGATAATCCTAAAAATATAATTACTTTTAAGACTTTTTTATACATAACACACCTCCTTTCATTTAATTTTTAAATAAAGGCTGATTTAATTATCATAGCTTTGCTCCTATGCCATTTTTGTCCTTTATTGTAGCGCAAACAGCGATTCCACGCCACAGAAGCTATGAACAAGAACTTAAACAATTTAAATACAAACAAACTATTAAAACAAAATTTCATTCACTTTTCAACAATTTTCCGTTTTCGGCTCAAAAGTTTTCTTTTATTATAGTCCAAATCCTCCGCAATAGCTCTTTCCATCCGCTTCCGCCAATTTCATCACCAATTAACCCTTTGGTAGTTGCCAACTTAGCTAATCTTGGCAGTCCAACAACGACTGCAAACGAAGGGTCTGTTATTGGTTCTATTAAGCCAGTGACGCCATAGGGTTCGCCTATGTTAACCGGCAAGCCAAGAATTTCCTCAGCAAGTAAATCTATGCCTTTCAACTTAGAAGTTCCTCCGACCAAGACCACACCGCCGGCAAGCCGACCAGCTTGGTCCGATTGGTCGATTTTCTCTCGAGCTAATTCCAAAATCTCGGCCACCCTTGCCTCGATTATGTAAGCAAGTTCTCTTGTTTTAAAAACTTTCAGCCTTTTCGTGCTTTCTACCTCAAAGTGTTCATCCTCATCCTCAACAAATTTAGGACTTGCAACGCCATAGGCCAGTTTTACCTCCTCAGCTTTATCGACGGGTATCTTCAAACCGATTGCTATATCGTTCGTTATGAAACTTCCGCCGATTGGGATCACCACCGTGTGCACCAGATCGCCTTCATACCAAACGGCTATGTCGGTCGTGTCCTTACCGATGTCGATCAAGACAACGCCCTGTTCCATATCCTGCGGTCTCAGGACGGCCATCGAGGCCGCTATCGGCTGGAAAAGGAGTTGAGGGTTCTCAACATCAGCCTTTGATAGTGCGCGCCTGATGTTCATCAAAACGGTTGATTGGGCGGTTACGATATAAGCCTCGACTTCGAGCCTTATGCCTATCATTCCGACCGGCTCTTTGACGCCCTTTTGGTCGTCGATGGTGTATGAGTTGGGATGCACATAGATAACCTCTCGTCCCATTGGGATCGAGATAGTTTTTGCTTGTTCAAGAACTCGTTCGACATCCTCTTGGGTAATTTCGAGGTGTGGATTTGAGATAGCTATAAATCCCCGTGATGTAACGCCTTTGATGTGATCGCCTGTGATTCCAACAACGACTTGTTTGTAGTCGGCCTTGGCCATCTGAATGGCTTGCGAGACGGCTTGGGCGATAGATGAGGCGGTCTTTTCGATGTTGACAATTCGGCCTGCGCGCATTCCAGTCGATGGCGCTTTTCCAATTCCAAGCACCCTTACTTCGTTTCCAGCGTTGATTTCTGCGACGATAGCAGCGATCTTACCGGAACCGAGATCGATTGCCAGCAATCGCCTTTGCTCCTCCATCACTCACCTCCTAAGAATCGCCCAACCGTTATGTTGTAAGTCCAGTATTCTGAAATGCCAGTTTGCCGAAATTATGCTGTCAGCCACAGCCAGTTTCAAGCGCCAATCTCCGCCGCCGAAATAGATTATCTGGCCTTTTTTTGTGTAAAAACCGTATTTTGAGATACTTGAGACCGAAGTGGCAAAATGTGGATACTCTTTCAGCGTTTTGAAAATCTTGATCCGTTCACCCTGTTCCGGCAAATCCGGCAGCACAATCCTTCTCGGCCTCCTGTAAATTTTCATCAAAACAAAAACCAACAACAGCAATACAATGTATCTCCCAATTTTGCGTCTCTTTTTCATAACTCCACTCCTACCATTACGATTTCGGGTTCCAAATTTACACCAAACTTATCAAAGACCCTATTTTTGCCTATCTGCATCAGCTTTACCACATCGTGAGCCGTTGCTCCGCCGGCATTTATGACAAAATTAGCATGAATTTCGGAAAATTTTGCTCCGCCGACACGAAAACCCTTCAGTCCCGCCTTATCGAGAAGGTAGCCTGCAGGTTGTGCATTCGGCGGATTTTTGAAAACACAGCCGGCGGTTTTGCCCAAAGGCTGCGTCTTCCGCCTCCTTTTCAAGAATTGTGTCATCAAATCCATGCTTTTTGATGGTTCACTTTCAACTAAGTGTAAACTCACCCGCAGAAGTATGCCCTTCTGCGGAAATTCACTCCATCGATACCCAAATCTAAGCTCGTCTCGTTCTAATTTGATGACATTGCCGTCCATGTCTATGAATTCCAGCCAGTTGATGAGTTCAGAAATTTCGCGCCCAAAAGCGCCTGCATT
>QNDP01000273.1 GCA_003645975.1 Candidatus Hydrothermota bacterium
TCATGGTGAACTACGCTCCTGTGGTCTTTTACTACGCTTTTTCCACAGGTGGCTATTGGATATGGCTCGAAAATCTCAAGCCGGGCGATTGGGTCAAATTCGACATCAAGACAGGGGAGCCTTCATCGCCGAACATGACCATCGAAAAGGCATTTCTCAAAGTTGTTGAAGGTGGAAAACAATGGTGGCGTGTTACTTACACGGCGAATGTCGATACGCTCATCTATGAAGTGCTGTTCAGTCCCGACATGAGTTCGATCCTGAGAGTGCGTGCGAAGGCGACCGGCGACACAGCGCCTTCGGAACTGCCTGTTACCGAAAACATGGGTTATGCTCAGCCGCTTAAACTGACGAAGGAGAGCATCGAGGGCGCTACCGTCGGATTTGAGCAGGTTACAGTGCCTGCAGGCACTTTCACAGCAAGACATGTGAAATACGGAGTGCCCGGTGGTGGCGGAACACTCGAATGGTGGCTTGTTGAGGATGTGCCCGGCGGCGTGGTCAAATACCGCATCACAGACCCCGAAGGCAAACTGGTGGTCGAAGCGTTGCTTGAAAGCTACGGAAGCGGCGCAACGACCATCCTCAACTCTTACTGAGATGCGTAAACTCACAATCTTTGCTCTCATCTCTCTTTTAACCGCCTGCATGGAGCCGCAGCCCATCGAGGAGGAGCCGAATCCATTCTCGATCGTAGGCACGGTCGAGCTTCCGGGCTACGGTGAGGACATCTGGCTCGACGGCAATTTGGCCTATGTGGCCACTGGTGAAGCTGGCCTCACGGTTATCGACATCTCTGACCCGACAAATCCTGTTGTGATAGGAAGATGGGACGGTGTGCCTCGACTCTCGCAATACTATTCTCGTGGGATCTTCAAATTTCAGGGTGACAGCGTGGTCTATGTCGCCGATGACGATGGCGGAACATTGATAATCGATGTGAGAGACCCATCAAACCCAACATATTTTGGCTCCTTGCCCTGGCTCCACAATGTCCGCGACATCGAGGGTTTCGTCCTTGCCGATACGCCGTTCGTCGTCGTTTCCAGATATGACGAGGGCGTCGTGGCTATCAACTGCATAACCTCAGCACAACGCGGATGGGCAAATTTGCTCGGCTATTCGAACGGGATCGCAATTGACACACAAAGGCATCTCGTTCTCGTGGCCAACGGCCAATGTGGCCTTATGGTGGTCGATTACAACAACATAACTAATCCGACCGTTCGAGCGCAGGTTGATACACGAGACCGCGCTGTGAAGGTTCAAATCTATGACACACTTGCATTTGTGGCGGATTGGAGCGGCGGGGTGGTGGTCGTATCGGTGGCCAACCCGGACTCCGCTTACACTATTGCCCAATTTGATGTTCCCGGCGTGGCCAAAGATGTGGCTTTCGATGGGGTGCACATATTTGTTGCCGCTGGCTCTCATGGACTGTGCATTTTTGATCCATCGTATGGATTTGAAAATTCGGAACTTATCGCTCAGCTCGAGACCGAGAACGCCCTTTCGGTGAAGGTCAGGAACGACACCGCATTTGTTGGGACTCGCGGCATGTTCTACATCGTAGCGCCCACGCAATGAAGCTATTGGTGGCAGCAGGAGGGACTGGCGGGCATGTTTTTCCAGCGCTCGCAGTGGCCGACGAGGCCTTGAAGCGGCAGCACGATGTCTTGGTCTTACTCGGTGGAGTTAAGACCAGAATTCCCAAAAAATTCCAAAAATTCAAAATCCTTCGGCTTCGTGCAGGACGCAATCCAATGGAGCTCGGGGTCGGACTCGCCCGGGCAGCGGCCATCCTCTCGGATTTTGAGAGAATAGACAGGATAAAAATCGTGGCGACAGGAAGTTACGCCGTTTTTCCAATCCTTTCCGTAGCAACAGCCTTTGGCATCAAATTCTATCTCCTTGAGCAGAACCGTGTGCCCGGGCGGGTCGTCCGTCTTTTTGCGCCGTTCGCAAGGGCGGTCTGCTCGACATTTCCCAAGATCGGTCTAAGAAAAGAAATTTGGACAGGCAACCCCACTTTGAGGCGCAATCCCATCCCGAAACTTTCAGCAAAGAAGCGACTTGGACTGGAGCCGGAAGACTTTGTAGTTTTTGTCGTCGGCGGCAGTCTCGGAGCGCTTAAACTCGCCGAAGTCGGTTACAAAACCGCCTCCCTTGTTCCAAATGCCTTCTTTTTGATTCAAACCGGCGGGAGATTCACCGCTTCTGAGCGGCCAAATGTGAGGTTATTCGATTTTATCGACGATATGGAGCTTTTTTATTCAGCGGCCGACATCATGGTTGCGCGTGCGGGCGGCGGCACTATAGCGGAGGCTGCCATCTTCGGCCTTCCAACGATATTCGTGCCATATCCATTTGCAACGGATAGACATCAACACAAAAACGCCGAGTTCATTGCGTCGATAGGTGGTGCAATCGTGATCGATCAATCCGAACTTACGCCTGAGCGCCTTGCGAAGCTTCTCAAAGACCTCTCAATGGATCGATCAAAACTTCAGAAGATGTCAAACTCCATCTCGAAGTTTGCCCGACCGAACGCTGCCGAACATATCGTCAAAATTTTGGAGAGGGGATGCTGACCATGCGTTCCGTCAAAGTTAAAGGCCGCAGCAAGGATTACATCGCACATCCTTGGATTTTTCGGGACAAGGTGGCCGATGCTGGCGATGCACAGCCGGGCGAAAATGTGCTTGTATTTACGACAAAGGGTGCATTCATCGGTTCCGCCATCTACAATCCAAAATCAAAAATTACGCTGAGGTTCTACTCACGGGCGCGTGAGGAACTGGATTATCTCGGACTGAAGTTTCGACTGATGCAGGCAGACCAAGTCCGTCAAACTTTGTTGCCCGGTGAAACAAGTTACCGCATGGCCTTCGGCGAATCGGATGACCTTCCCGGTTTGATCATCGATCGATACGAGAACGGATTTGTCATCCAGATACTTTCGCTTGGCATGGAGATCCGCCGAAATGCGGTTCTGGACGCATTGATCGATGCATTTGAACCCCAATTCGTCTATGAACGCAGCGATTCCATGCTCCGAATCGAGGAGGGATTGAATCAAAGAAGTGGGTTGCTTTACGGCGAACTGCCAGA
>QNDP01000274.1 GCA_003645975.1 Candidatus Hydrothermota bacterium
TCGTCCATTGCGTCCGGAAAGTGTAGTTTTTTGATAGCCGTAGCACGGGGATAGAGGCGGTGCCGAGTTCGGATGTAGGTTGGCAGTGTCTCATTGATCTTGTCTTTGACCTCCAAAAGGACTGAATAGACCAATTTTCTGAGGAATTTCGGCTTAAGACCCTCAGTTGAAGGATAGACCGGGATGATGCGGCCGGCCACAAGACCCGAATGCCCTTCGGAGCCGTTGCCCAAAACCTCGTATTCTGGAAACCAGATCTGTTTAATTCCGCGATATGACGAGACCTTACCGGTTACGATGACTCGGTCGCCGCGACCGAAATTGGAGTGGAGTGCTTTCAAGAAATTCTCGTTTGTCGATTTCCAGACGAGTTCGATCCATCCGGATCCGTCGCTGATTATGACCTTGAACACCTTTTCACGCCTTCGCTTCTCTATGCCTTTTGCGACGACCTCTCCTATGATGACAACATCGGTTCCGGGCGAAACTTCCCTGATTTTCAGAATGTTGCGCCTGTCAAGATATTTTCTCGGGGCAAAGTAGAGGAGGTCATAGACCCTGAAGATGCCGAGCCGTTCCAGTTGTTTTGCTCTTTTAGGGCCGACTCCCTTGACATATTGGATGGGCGTGAAAAGCTTCAACTCCATGAGGCGTTGATTATAAGGTCTTTAGCACGATAGGACAGCGAAATTTGCGGATTCGGCGTTCCGTTCAATTTTGCGTCTTAAAATACAAGATTCACAGATTCAAAATCTTACGGAGAGCTTCGAGTTCTTCGCTTTCCAGCTTTCGCCACTCACCGGGCGCAAGCCCCTCCAGTGTGATGGGACCAATTGCCACTCTCTTGAGGCTCAAAACCTTAGATCCAGCGGCAGCGATTATCCGTTTGACTATGTGATACTTGCCCTCGAACACGGTCATCAGGATCTTACCCTCGTCGATCTTTTGGATTTTGGCGGGCAAAGGCTTATAGCCGCTTCTGAGCGTCAGTTCACCTTTCTCTATGATTTCGATGGCGTTATCGTCGAGCGGCGGCCGAATCTCGACCTCATAAACTCTCGGAATTTTGTATTTTGGATGTGTAAGTCTATGAGCGAACTCGCCATCGTCGGTCAAGATGAGGAGTCCTTCGGCATCGACATCGAGCCTTCCGGCCGGAAAAAGTTTTCTCGACCCGAATGTGTCGCCGATGATGTCAAACACGGTCGGATGGTGCTGATCAACCGCTGAAGTAACATAACCTTTTGGTTTGTAGAGCGCTATGTAGATCTGAAATTCGACAACGACAGGCTTACCATCAACCAAAATTTTGTCTTTTGACGGATCTATTTTGAAGGAAGGCGACTTTATTACTTCACCATTAACAACTACACGGCCAGTGCGAATAAACGCCCGAATTTTCTTGCGAGGCGCTATCCCTGATTTTACCAAATATCTTTCGAGGCGAATCAGTATTCCTCTTCCTCCTCGCCGAAGAAATCTTCATCCTCTTCCTCATCAAACTCCATCTCAAGGAGTTCTTCCTCGATCATCTCGAGTCGTTCGCCGTATTCACGGAAGAGGTTTTCGAGGTCTTGGATGCTAAACTCGCCTGCTCTGGCTGCATCCGCTGCCTCCTCGATGCGGTCTCTCAAATCGAGCAATCTCTGTTTGAGGTTGCTTATCCGATCCTTAGCGTTGTAACTTGACCATTCGACGCTCAAATCTTCTATCCTCGACAAAACCTCAGCGATAGCCTCATCCCATCCGCCTGTGAAATCGGTTACACTTTCCCACACTGCAAGGATTTCTTCCTCAGTAAGTTTCTTCATTCCATTCTCCTCCGTTGGCTTTTCGAGTGGGCATTTAATATATGCGTTTGGGTAATTCCAAGTCAATCAAGCAATTGCAATGAAGTGAGGGGCAAAATGGACACCACAAAATTCAACTTTGCGTGCTGTTCCATCTAACCTGACCCTTCCGCATGGTGGAATTAACTCTTTGACTCCAAATGGCTTTTTTGGGCTATCAGTGTGAGTAACTTTGACAACATTCTGGGACGCATGGGCTTCGGCTTTGTGGCAGCCCTTTGCGTCGAAATGAAGTCCAAGATCTCAAGTTGTAACGGGATGGGCAGCTTGGACATCCCCTTTTTGAGTTCATCCCAAAAGATGTCTTCGGAAAGTCGTCTCCATTGCAGTATCCTTTCGCCGCTTAGAACTTCAATGCACTCCGCCAGCCCTTCGATACCGGTTGATTTCGGCGGCTCAACATCGAACACGATGGACACGATACGACGAAGTTTTTCAAGCACATCCGATTTGTGGTCGAGTATCGTGCGGATCAATGCCCTCGCCTTCGGAGAGATGTTGTAACCGAGAATTTGATCGAACTCCTTGCGGTTTAATGGATTGATCAAAATTTTCGAGTCTGAAGACCCCGCTATCGCCACCAATTCCAAGTCCTTCGAGTCCACTTCGACCTCTGTGAAAATTTCTGGCGCCAACCCAATGAGGTCATTGGAAAACCGAGATTTGAGTTTTTGAGGCAGAACATCAATCGCCTTCCACAGCGTTTTGGCCAACTTGTTAAGCCCGTCCCCGAACGCCCGTCCGAAACCGATATCGGGTTGCTCGGAACGCCAAAGTTTGTCAACGAAGTCCCAGAGCAAAGCCATTGTTTCACCGGAGCGGTCTGGTCGCTGCTGCGAGGCCTCCTCGACAAGTTCCGCTATCCTTTGAGAAATCATCGCTAAGTTTCCGTCAATTAGGAGGTTAATGTAACTTGCCAACGGATTAGGACGGCTTTTGACAAGCAGCTCGAAGGTTGTGGCTGCAAACGAACGCAAAAACTCGTCTCCGAATCCGAGCTCTCGGACATCTCCGTTTTCGATCTCAATCTTGGAGATCCGTGCTGCTGCCAGTGCTTTTGCGCTTGCCAGAGGTTCCTCATCTCGGAGGACTTTTTGAACTATCCTTCCGATCCTTTCGACGACACCGTCCTCTGCGAGCGAGAAGGCGAGCTCGCCGAGCACATCTGCCTCAAATTTATCGAGATCGACATCGACGAGGTAAGCTTTGGCAAATTGGGCTGCCGCCTGTGCCTTCGGACGGATCCGCTCATCCATCA
>QNDP01000275.1 GCA_003645975.1 Candidatus Hydrothermota bacterium
AACACGAGCGCTGCCATCGGAGCGTCCGGATCGGGCTTAACTTCGACCTCTTCTTCGCCTTTCTTTGCTATTTCGGGCTTAAGATCGGCCGGTGATGCCCCGAATTCGACGATGAAATCCAGAAGTTCTTCAACTCCAATAGCTTCTTTTGCCTCTCCGAACAGCACAGGCACAATCGAACCCTCGAGCACACCCTTCTTTAAAGTCTCTGCAAGCTCCTTTTCCGAGATCTCCTCACCGCTCAGATACTTGTCGAGCAGCTCCTCCGAGAGTTCGATGATCGACTCACGAAGCTCTTCGGCCTTCGCATTTGCTGCATCCTGAAGTTCGCCCGGCAATGTCGATGGGTCGCCTCTGAGCAGATCGAACACGCCTTTGAACTCAGGTCCTTCGCCGATAGGCAGTTGCACAGGCACAACTTTTGAACCGAAAGTCTCTCTAAGCGATTCAACGACACGGTCGAGATGAATGTCCGGCGTTTTGCATTTGTTGACGAAGATAAATCTGGGGAGTTCGCGCTTGTCGGCTATCTCCCAATACTTTTCCGTGCCGACCTCAACTCCGGAGCCAGCGTCAATGACCACGACTGCGTTGTCCGCAACTCTCAATGCTGCATGAACTTCGCCGGCGAAGTCGAGGTAACCCGGTGTGTCTATCAGATTGAGCCAGTGGGACTTCCATTCCAGATGTGAAACAGCAAGGTTGATCGAGATCTTCCGCTTTACCTCTTCTGGGTCGAAATCGAGCATCGAGTTCCCCTGATCGACGCTTCCTTGCCGTGTCGTAACACCTGATTTAAACAAAATTGCCTCACCAAGCGTCGTCTTTCCGCAGCTTCCGTGTCCTATCAGAGCAAAATTCCTAATTTTGTCCACACTAATCCCTTTCAATGCCATCCTCCTTTTCCTTGTTTTGAGATCTTAAGGAATTTGCTGAAACTCCAAGTCAAAGAATTTCAATTTCTTTGCCCTATCTGTGATAATTCCCGACACAACTTCTTTGCAAAATAACCTTATGCGTTGCATCTGGCCTATCAAATTGTAAATCGGAAACTTCGGCTCATGTATCGGAAAACCCTCAAGTCCCGCTCGCCTTTTGGAGCGTATCCGAACATGACCACCGCCATGTGATCGTCTCTCTGGCCGCCGCAATAGAAAAGGTAATATTCGGTCTCATCGAAATGTTTGCCCTTGACCACAGCCAGTTCACCTTTTGCTTCATCAATCGTTATGTCGTGCCGTTCGACAAACTCCTCATTCGCCCCAAGATCGTCCTCTTGGATTATTTTGAACTCGGACGAGGTGTCGGGATTCTCAAAGACCATGATCAAAAAGAAGGGGATTGTGTCCATAACATCTTGGAGTTCAAGCAAATTTTCCACATGGATCTTCTGTGAGGAGAAGAGAGCGACCGAGAAATCGCCTAATCCGACATGTCCAACTTCCCAACCTTTAGGGTATTCGATCTTAAATTGCGGTTCCTTATAGACATCCATAGGGACAGGTGGGAATGAGCAATTTGTCGAGAGGGCTCCCAAAAATCCCAAAATTAGAATCGCCAATAATTTATACCTCACAATCTGGCCTCCTTTCATATAATTTGCTGCGGATTTCCTTAGATTATAAAAACTTAAGCCCAACCCTGTCAAACAGCCTCTGGCTGTTCCGACTACAAGGTAATCGAATTTTGGCGTAGAATAGGCGGCTTTTTGTCAAACCAAGCCGAAAGGAGATAAGTTATGCGTAAGTATCTGATAGCATTGGTCATAGTCCTCACCGCCCAAGTGTTGCACGCTGAGCTTCTCGTTGAAGTGCCTAATGTTCCGCGCACCATGATCCACACATTGTCGAAAACCGGACAGGTCGATGTCGTCGATTACCATGACGGCACACTCGTGGCGATAATCTATGATGACGGCGCAACCTTGAAATCGTTCGGCTTCACCTACTCCGTTATCCTCGACCTTGAAGAGGAGCGCAAGAAAGGCCCAAAACCCGGCTATCACACGCTCAATCAATACTATCAACTCTTTGACAGTCTTGCGGCCACCTATCCCGACATCTGTGTGCTCGACACCATCGGTTTCAGCGTTCAGGGGAGGCCCATCATCGCACTCAAAGTCTCGGATAACCCTCAGATTGAGGAGTTCGAGCCCGAAGTGCGGTTCGTCGCCAACATTCACGGCAACGAAAAGATCTCCGGCGAGATCATGTATCGCTATGCTCCGTATCTTCTTGAGAACTACGGAGTTGACCCGCTTATCACCTACCTGATCGAAAACCGTGAAATCTGGATCATCCCTATCCTCAATCCCGATGGATTCGTTGCAGACCAGCGTCGCAACGCCGCAAATGTCGATCTGAACCGCGATTATGGCTATATGTGGGATGGCGCTGGCAACAGTCCTGAACCCTACTCACAGCCTGAGACCAAAGCGGTCTATGAACACGCTCAGTTGCACAACTTCACGGTGTCGCTGACCTTCCACAGCGGCGCTTTTTATGTCAATTACCCATGGAACTACACGCCCGTGCGGCTGCCCGACACACCTTTCCTTCTCAGCATCTCAAACGCTTACGGTGATTCAACGGACTACCCGGTAACCGAAGGATATGACTGGTATCAAACCCGCGGCGATCTGAACGACTACTCCTATGGCATCGACTCGGACCTCGACATCACGATCGAAGTCTGGGGCTACGGCTACAATCCTCCACCAGAACAAGTTGACTCCGTGTATTTTCTGAACCGCGGTGCGATGAATATGATCGCACTCAAAGCCGGTCAGGGCATCGGCGGTTTCGTTATCGATTCGCTCACAGGCGACACCATCAAAGAAGCCCGAATCTATGTGGAAGGCATCGATTGGCCGGTTTACACAGACCGCGTCTTCGGAGACTTCGTGAAAGTTTTGCTTCCCGGAACTTACACCATCAGAGTGGAAGCAAACGGCTACACCACGAAGACGGTGAGCGGAATTCAGGTGTTCGAGGACTCCCTGACTCATGTGGATGTGTATCTTGTGCCGGACAGCAGCGCCTCAACTTATG
>QNDP01000276.1 GCA_003645975.1 Candidatus Hydrothermota bacterium
AAAAGAATTGCCTATGCATTAGCAATTTTGTTGACCGCCCATCTCGTTTTTGATGTTTATTTTTACATCTTCAAGTTCAAAGATACGCAACTCGTGATCTCAGAATTTGAAAAGGAGAACCAAAACCTCATCCGCAGTCTTAACTCCTTGAGGGATTCGTTGAAGAAGTTATCAAAAATTCAGGCCATGACTCAGGAGACCACCGTTTCAGTGGCAGAGGAGTTCGGGTTTGATACGTCATCGATCTTCGTGCAATCGACCGGTGACATAGAGATACCTTTTGACAAACTTTTCAATCAGGATGAGGACTGCACATTGAGCGATAACGGTCAGAAGGTGTTAACTTCGATCTGGAATAACTTTAAGGATCTGGAATTCAAGGAATTGCTGATTCTCGCCGCTGTCGGCAAGGACAAATCCGAGACCGATAGGCGTGTTAAGTGTGTGCTCAATGTCAAACAGTTTTTTATCGAACTCGGTGCCCCACAGGATAAGGTGTGGGCATGGGTCCGTAACGATGTGAAAGAGGGCGCTGTGGTTATCCGTTTAAATCGATGAATTGGACGGCATTCTTGCCTGAATCCACCTCTTTCGACTGAAAAGACGGATCTTTTAACGAAGATGGTTAGATTCGCTGTGTGAGCATCATGTAGTCGATGTAAAATGCAAGTCCAATAGCTGAAACCATTTGGAAGGGTAAAATAAAAGTAAGTCGAGAGGAGCATTGCGATATGGCAAAGGATTTGGTCGAGCAAATAGTTCATGAATTTGGGATCGATAGCAGGCTTGCAAAGTTGCTCGTTGAGCGGGGCGTTACCACCTTTGAGCTTGCACAACTGACATTCAACCCAAACTATGAATCCATTCCGGGACCGGAATCCATTCCGAACATGAGACCTGCTTTGGAACGGCTGCTCAGTGCGATCGGGCGAAAGGAGCCCATCCTCGTTTGGGGACATGAGGACGCCGATGGCTCCACTTCTGTGGCCGTCATGATGAAGACGATCCGGAAGCTCGGCGGTGTCGCCGGCTATTTTATCCCGTCAAAGGCAAAAGAGGGGCATACACTCCATTATGGACGGCTAAAAGAGGCTGTCGAAAAAGGCTATAAACTCGTTGTAACCGTCGATTCTGGCACATCGTCCGTATTCGATGCCGTTGAATACCAAAAGGAACTTGGAATCGAGATCATCATAACCGATCACCATGAGCTTCCGCACGGACGCGAACTGCCAGAGGAGATCATCTTGGTGAACCCAAAGTTGCCCGGAAGCGGCTCCTTCCCATACCTTGCGGGCGTAGGAGTCGCGTTCAAAGTCGCATGGGGACTTTTCCGTTACAAACTCGGCTGGAATCAGCTTGACATAGAGCGGGAGATGCCAGAACTCCTTGTCTATGTGTTGATTGGAACGATCGCCGACCGAGTGCCGCTGTGGAACGAGAACCTCGCCTTGGTCATGAAGGGTCGGCAGGCGTTTGAACGGATTTCAAGGCCGTTCATCCGTGCATACGAACGACTTATGAAGACAAGGCCTTCACTTGAGACGATGATCTCGATCGTGTCCGCTGGAAAAACGAAGGAGTGGCGGAACAGCGGCGTCGAACTCCTTATCGCAGACGATGATGCAGATGCAGAAGACATCCTGAAAGAGTTGATGTCGGAAATTGAAAATTGGACAAAAACTTCGGAAAAATTGCTCAACCATGCCCTTCAAAAACTCGGTCGGGTTAGACGCTACATATTGCTCGATATGGGCGATGTGGAACCGAGATATCTCGGTTTCCTGTCCTCAAGGCTCAAGGAGAAGTTCAAAGTCCCCACTATCGTTCTGGGTCGCAAAAACAACGGTGTGGTGGTGGCAGAAGTTAGAACCCCCTATGGCTTCAACTCCTTAGACCTTTTGAACTCTGTGTCCCACCTGTTCATCGACTACGGTGGTCATAAGATGGCGTCGGGATTCAGCATGGAGGAGTCCGCTCTGCCCGAACTTGCTGAGGAGGTCGAACTTTACTTCAAAAAATACGGTGATGTCCCGGAAGAGGCTCCGCCTGCTGACATCGTGATCAAAGGCAACTCGCCGAATGAGCGCAAGCTGATCCACGATGTGGAACGGCTTGGACGCGTGGGTTTTGAAATAAAACTGCTCTTCGATGGTGTCCCTATCGGAAAGATCCGAGAACTGCTGCGCGAAAGGCTCATCAACGACCCCGAAGGACTCCTTGACCTTTACTCGTCAAATGTCCGTGTCAAGATGCTGATCACAAGCACACCTGACGGCTTCAAACCGGAATTCATAGAGCCCATCGAAAACACTTTGTCCGTGCCATCGACCGAGACATGAAGGCTGCCGTTTCTTTCGCCTGCCTCAAGGAGGCCGTTTGAATGGCTCTCAAAAAGACCTTTTCGAGTTTGATCCGCATCGTTGTGGGGTTCGGAATTTTAGCTGTCATTTTGCTGAAGACCGACATCTTCCGATTGTGGAACATCCTGAAGCACATCAACCTTCTCTGGTTCATAGGCGCTATGGCTGCCTACTTCACCGCCATCCTGTTGTCATCCGTGCGATGGGATATCCTCCTGCGGCCTAAAGACATAAAGGTGAAAATTTGGCCGATAATGAAGATCTACCTGACGAGCCTTTTTCTTGCGAACATCCTTCCGTCGGGTGCAGGCCTTGACGCTGCCAGAGGGGTCTTCATGGCTAAGGCCACGAAACAGACGGCCGATTCGCTTGCGTCCGTAGTCATCGACCGCATCTTCGGCTTTATAGGCCTTATCCTGTTGGTGCTTTTCGGAATACCTCTAAAACTTTCGGGAGTAACAGCTTATCGGAACATAGCGCTTTTGATCGCGGCCGTTTTGATCGTCGGAACGATGGCCTCGATGACAAGGCCTGTGTTCGCCTTCGTCAATTCGGTGCTCAGAAGGATACCTTACGGCGACAAGCTGCTCAAACTGTATCAGGCATTTTACACTTATCGAACCGAATTCAAGGTTATACCTGCTGCTCTGGGACTTTCCGTCATCATCCAGCTTTT
>QNDP01000277.1 GCA_003645975.1 Candidatus Hydrothermota bacterium
CTGAAGAGGCAAAGCCGGCAGAATAAACTGTCCTTGCAGCCGAGAAAGGAAAAAGGGCGCCTTACGGCGCCCTTATTTTTTATGTTCCAACAAGATGTCGAACTATTTGATTTCGATCTCGATCTCTTTCGGTCTGGCTTTCTCCGATTTCGGTATCTCAACGGTCAGAATTCCATCTTTGTAAGTCGCCTTAGCGCCTTCCGGCTTCACCTGCGCCGGGAAGCTGATCATCCTCTGGAACTTACCGTAGGCCATCTCGATCCTGTGGTAGGTCTTGCCCTTCTCCTCACGCTCAAATTTCCGCTCGCCGCTGATGATCAACCCATCCTCAGTAACCTGAACCTTTATGTCCTCTTTCTTGAGTCCGGGCAGCTCGGCTTTCACGATGAACTTATCTTCGGTCTCCTCCAGATTGATCGCTGGATGCCATGCAACCTCTCTCTCGGATGGAACGGCCGGAATCCTACCAAAGAAGGAATCAAACAGCCTATCAATCTCATCCCTAAGCGACGAAATCTCTTTGAAAGGATCCCATCTCACGAGCTCCATATCTTCTCACCTCCTTTTTTGAGACTTGGTTTTCAAAGAGCCAACTTCAGTTTCAATTAAATAACTGTCCTTTAGCGGGTTGTCAAGGGAAAAGGGCTTGTATCAATCGGAACTCGACTCTGCTCATCCTTGATTTAACGCCAAATTTGCCGAATCATGAAACCGAACTTGTAGGGAGCCCAAGAGGTAAGTCATGGCAGCCAAAAGAGTTAGAACTAAGGCCGTAATCATGGCGGGCGGGTTCGGGACAAGAATCCGTCCATTGACAGTCAATCTGCCCAAACCGATGTTGCCGCTCGTAGGCCGACCCATCCTCGAACACATTGTATATCTCCTTAAGCAGCATGGACTTGACGACATAATCATGCTCCTCTACTACCAGCCCGATGTCATCAAAAACTATTTCGGAGACGGAAGTGAGCTCGGTGTCAAAATCCGCTACACCATCCCGGACAGGGACTATGGAACTGCGGGCGCTGTGCGATATGCAAAGGATCTGTTTGATGATTCGCGCATATTGGTCATAAGTGGTGATGTCCTAACGGATTTTAACTTGACCGAAATACTGGATTTCCATGAAAGCAAAGGGGCAGAAGCCACAATCGCTTTGACAAGGGTCGAAAATCCGCTCCAGTTCGGGATCGTGATAACGGACGACGCCGATCGAATAGTCAAATTCCTTGAAAAGCCGACATGGGGCGAGGTCTTCTCCGACACGGTCAACACCGGAATCTATGTGCTTGAGCCATCGGCGGTCGATTCGATACCAGAAGGCGAGGAATACGACTTCTCCAAGCAGTTGTTTCCAAAAATGTTGAGCGAAAAGAGGCCACTTTTCGGATGCATTGTCGAGGGCTATTGGCGTGACATCGGCGATCCGGATTCCTATCGAGAGGCACACTATGACATCTTCGAGGGCAAAGTCGAAGTCAAAGTGCCGGGCAACAAACTCGACCTTGTCGGCCGTGATGTGCGTGTCGGACGAGATGTCAAAATAGGTAAACGAGTTGCGTTCAAAGGGACGGTCATCATCGGCAACAACACATCGATCCACAGGCGAGCCGTCCTCGAAGACTGCGTCATCGGATCAAACTGCACTGTCGAAGAGGGCGTGAGACTCAAAAGGACAATAATTTGGGACAACACTTACATCAGGGCGAAGGCGAAGGTCGAGGGCGCGGTCGTGATGAGCGGCGTCAGAATCGGAGAAGGTGCCGTTATCGAGGACGGAGCCGTCATTGGAGACGAGTGCTCCGTCGGCAAAGGCGCCATCGTGCAGGCCGGCGTCAAGATCTGGCCTAAGAAGGTGATCGAGGAGGGTGCCGTCGTCGCACAGAACCTCGTTTGGGGCGAAAAATGGCGTAAATCCTTGTTTGAAGGCGCTAAGGTTACAGGCCTGACAAATATCGAGCTCACACCGGAACTGTGTGCAAAGCTCGGCGCCGCTTATGGTTCCATCCTTCCCAAAGGTGCATTTGTTTTGACGGCACGCGATCCGCATCCATCCTCAAGGATGCTTCGACGGGCTTTCATCGGCGGACTCGCATCCACAGGCGTCAACATCAAGGACGTCCAGCTCATCTCGATCCCAATCTTCAGATTCAAACTCCAACATTTCGGCGAAATCGGCGGCGTCTATTTTCGACAATCACCCGACGACCCGCCATCGACCGAGATACATTTCTACGATGCAAACGGACTCGACATCCCGACGGGCACCGGTAAATCCATCGAAAGGGTCTTCTATCGTGAAGATTTCCGAAGGGCACACTTCAACGAACCCGGTGAAATCGTCCATTTACCGCAGATTTTTGAATTTTACCGTGAGGACTACCTCAAAACGCTCGATGTCAGCAGCATCAAGGAACGCAAGTTCAGGATTGTCATAGATTTCTCTCATGGGTCGCCTGCGCAGGAGCTTCCGGAAATCCTCAACTCGATGGGCGTCGATTTCATAACGCTCAACGCCTACATCGACTATCTCAGGCTTGCAAAGACCGAAAGCGAAATCGAAAAGCTTCTCAAACAGTTGTCATCGATAGTCCGCACGCTTAAAGCGGATGCCGGCTTCTATCTGTATCCCAACGGAGAACGGCTGATCTTCGTCGATGAATCGGGCAAAGTCCACCGAAAACTTGACCTTCTTTTGCTGATAAGTGCTCTTGTCATGGAAACTTGTGAACCGGAAGGGGTGATCGCTGTCCCTGCGTTCGCACCGTCGGTCGTAGAGGATTTCGCACGAAAGCACGGATTCACCGTCAGGAGAATATCGAGTTCACCGAGAAGCATGTCAGAGGCTGCACAGATGGAAGGTGTCAAACTGGTGGCGTCTGCAGATGAACAGTTCATATTCCCAGAATTCCAAAGGGTTCAGGACGGCATGTTCACCATCGGCAAAGTCCTCGAAATGGCCACAAAACTTGAGGTTCCGCTGTCAAAATTCAGCGAATCCCTGCCTCGTAAGGCTATGGGTTACGAAAGGGTGGC
>QNDP01000278.1 GCA_003645975.1 Candidatus Hydrothermota bacterium
GACCGCTATCTCAAAGATCGTCTCCTCATCGACTTTGTCCTTTTCGACATAGATGACGCCCTTTTCCTCGAACTGCCAAGCGACGCTGCCGACGCCGGCCATGTTGCCGCCATGTTTCGAGAAGATGTGCCTGATCTCGCCTGCCGTGCGATTCTTGTTGTCGGTGTAAGCGACGACCATGATGGCAACGCCGCCCGGTCCATAACCTTCATAGACAACCTGTTCGTAGTGAGCGCCTTCGAGTTCACCGGTGCCGCGCTTGATTGCGCGCTCGATGTTCTCCCATGGCATGTTCACCTCTTTGGCCTTCTCGATGGCGAGCCTGAGACGGGGGTTAAATTCCGGGTTTCCGCCGCCAAGTCTGGCAGCGACAGTTATTTCACGAATGATTTTATTGAAAATTTTACCTCTACGCGCATCGACTTTGGCCTTTTTGTGTTTGATTTGTGCCCACTTAGAGTGTCCAGCCATCCTCTCACCTCCAATTTTGGTGTCGAAAGTATAACATCCGAATTTGTTGACCTGCAAGTCGAACAGGACTTAATCGATTGGGTTATGCGATGTTACGAAGACAGCAACTTATGGCCTGACGAGATAGCCCGAAATGTCAATTGGTTTCAAAAATTCATGATGACTGAAATGTGTAGGCCATTCGGACAGGCACACCTTTAACTTGAAAAGTGTATAATCAACACTTCCCAAAGGCTAATCATGCACAAACGCAAGGAGTGGTCATGGTAAGAGTGCTTTTCATCGGCGACATAGTCGGAAAACCCGGCAGGAGGGCAGTGCGGGAACTGCTGCCGAGCCTCAAAGTCGAATACAATGTCGATTTCGTCGTAGCCAATGTCGAGAACGCAGCCGGCGGCGCTGGCATAACACAAAATGTCGCAAAAGAACTGCGGTCTTACGGCATCAACGCAATGACCGGCGGCAACCACATCTGGGCTAAGCGCGAGATCTTCAAATTCATAGACAATTTTCCCGAACTTGTGCGCCCGTTGAACCACCCTGAATCCGTTCCGGGACAGGGCGTTAAAGTCTTTACATCGGACACAGGTGTGCCTATAGCCGTCATCAACCTTATGGGCAGGCTGTTCTTACAGTGCCTCGATAACCCGTTTATTGTGCTTGAACGCACACTCGAAGCATTGAAGACCAAGATCATCATCGTCGATTTTCATGCGGAAGCCACAGCCGAAAAACAGGCGTTTGCCCTGTATTTCGATGGCAAGGTCAGCGCCATAATCGGCACTCACACGCATGTCCAGACATCGGATGAACGAATTTTGCCCAACGGAACAGCTTATATCACCGATGTCGGCATGGCAGGCGGGCTCGGCGGCGTCATCGGCGTCAAAAAGGAAGCGATGATCAAAAAGTTTTTGACCGGACTGCCCGTCGATCTCGAAGCTTCAAAAGAGCAGATCGGCCTTGAGGCGGCTTTCATCGAGATCGATCCGACCAGTGGCAAAGCGCTCAGGATCGAAAGGATACGCAGATTTTTGAAGTAAAATTCGCTCAGGGAGGGGTCAAAATGAACACCTTAGTTTGGGCTTTGGTCATTTTCTTCAGTCGAATCCTCGATGTCTCACTTGGCACGATCCGCGTCAAATTGATCGTTCGACACCAGAAGTTTATCGCCGCTCTGATCGGCTTCATCGAAGTCCTGATCTTCATTTTGGTGGTGAGCAAAGTTATCCGTGATGTCGGTAACCTTCTGAATGTCATAGCCTACGCCGCTGGATTTGCCACCGGGACTATTGTCGGGATAACCATCTCCGAACGGCTTGGAAGACCGATTTACACGGTCAACATAATCTCGCGTGAGAAGTGGCAGGAGATCGAACAAGCGCTGCGCGACGCCGGATTCGGCGTTACAAGGTTGCCCGGTTTCGGCCGTGAGGGCACGGTGGCGATGCTCAGCGTCGTGGTCAAAGGCGAAAACATCCCTAAACTCAAGACGATAGTCGAATCACACGATCCGAAGGCCTTCCTTTTCACTCACTCGGTCGAGGACATCAAGGGCGGCTTCGTCTATGGCGTCAAATCGAAGATTTGAAAAGGCGGCTTTGTAGCTCTATCATGGGCGACTACGAAAAGCCATGATGACGATAGTCCTAACCCTGTTGATCCTCAGTGTTTTAATCTTTGTGCACGAATTCGGCCACATGCTGGCTGCGCTGCTCGTCCGCGTGCGCGTCCTCCGTTTTTCGATCGGATTTGGACCGATTTTGGCCAGCAAAGTCATCAAAGGCATAGAGTTCGCTCTATCGGCAGTGCCTTTCGGCGGCTATGTCAACCTTGCAGGCAGCGAACCCAAAGAGAGCGGCGAATATGCACCGGATGAGTTTCTCGGCCAGCCAGTTCGCAAGCGCATCTTCATCATCCTTGCAGGTCCTTTCGCCAACCTGATACTCGGATTTTTCCTCTTTCTGTTCGTATATGGGATTTATGGCCAACAGGTTACGGCTACAAGGCGCATCGCAAAACCGAAGGAGGGCGGCCAACTTTATCAGCTCGGCATCCGCGGAGGTGAGGAAATCATCGCCATCGACGGCCATCCTGTGCATCACTGGGGCGATGTCATCGATCTTCTGTCCGAAAAAGGGCGCCACAGGATGAAATTGGTCAGGGAGCTGGCTGATACATTTGAAGTCGTTTTGCCTGAGACACTTACTGACACAATCTACCCTCTGATCCCGCCTGTGGCTTGGAAAGTGGTCAAAGGGATGCCTGCTTGGAACGCCGGACTTCGGGACGGCGACACTATCGTCATGATCGATTCTGTCAAAATCGAGGAATGGGAACAGTTGCTCGAAATCATCTCGGCGCATCCCGAAGAGACTTTGACCATCAAGTGGATCCACGATGGCAAGCTTCGAGAAGGCAAGATAGTTCCGATAGCGCAGGTCGATGTGAGCGACGGAGAACGAAAGGTCGGACGAATCGGCATCATAGCCCCGCTTATCCGTCAGAGGATGCCCATCTGGAA
>QNDP01000279.1 GCA_003645975.1 Candidatus Hydrothermota bacterium
AGTTCGGATCGGCAAAACCTTTGACAGGAAGGAGTCCCCCATCGCCGCCGTCCTGTATCCCGTCGTCAACGATCCAGATGGTTGCCGAATCGCCGGTCGATGGGTTGTAAGCTCTGACTTTTGCGCCGATGACCAAGCCCGATTCGTAGAGGTATTCATGCCCAGAGCCTGCAGGCCATTCCATTCGAGGCCATGGGTTAACGCGGTCGGGTCCGCCCACTGAGCCGCAGTTGAAGAACTTGGTTCTCACATTGCCGTCCGTTACAGCCATCCTCATCTCAGAGGTGTCTTTTATACCACCTATCAAGCAAATCGATACGATCCAAGCAATTACCATGACACACCTCCTTCAAAATCAGCCTTGAACATCGTTTTTTTCCAATTGATACCCAACCTGCCCCCGAGAAACCTGCATCTAAAGCGATTTCATTCCATCAGCGACGCATCGTCCACAAACTTCGGATTGAGCTTGGGCGATGCCTTGATTTTCGATGAGCTTGTCGAACTCAATCCGATTCGGACAATTCGAGCATAGCCTCTGGCAGGTAGTCGAGCAAGTCGCCAGCGACAAGTGAATGTTCGCCGAGGTCTTCTGCGGCAAGGTCGCCTGCAAGGCCATGCAGATACACACCAAGCAACACTGCATCAACGACATCAAGTCCCTGAGCGATGAAGCCAGCGATTGCGCCTGTGAGGACATCACCGGTGCCACCGGACGCAAGCCCTGCATTGCCAGTCGAGTTCAAAAAGACCATGCCGCCGGGCGTCCCGATAACTGTTGGCGCACCTTTGAGCACGAGGATGACCTGATGCTCCTTGGCAAACGACTCGGCGATCTCGACTCTCCGTTTGTTGATCTCATCGGGCGGCATATCGATAAGCTTTGACATCTCACCGGGATGCGGCGTCAGGACGGTTGACATCGGCGGGCGTTCTTTGAGGATTTCGAGATGGCCTGCAAGTGCCACAACACCGTCAGCATCCACAACAACAGGTTTCTCAAACTCTTTGAGGAATTTCAGGACCGCCTTTTGGGCTTTCTCCTTGCGGGAGATGCCGGGTCCGATGGCCGCTACATCGAACTTGCGCTCGCCCGAAAGCAGCTCCTCAATACTCTTTTCGGTGATTGCGCCGTCATGTTCATCGACCGGAATGGTGATCACTTCGGTCAGTTTGACTTCGACGATGTCGTTTAGACTCTTTGGGATAGCGAGGAATGAGAGGCCGGCTCCCACGCGCAGCGCCGCCATCGAGGCCAGAGAGGCCGCACCTGTGTAACCGCGCGAGCCAGCGACGAACAGCACACGCCCGAAATCGCCCTTGTGTTCATGTCCCAGTCTGACGGGCACGATGTCCGCCGCAAGTTCGTTGGTGATGAGCATCCGTTTTATCCTATTTTCGGCAAATGACTTCGGGATACCGATGTCAACGACCATCAATTCGCCAGTGTGGAAACGGCCGGGGTAAAGGAAATGGCCGAGTTTCGGAAACGCCATCGTTACAGTCAGATCGGCGATCACAGCGATGTCTCCGACTTCACCGGTGGCGCCGTTCACACCGGACGGAATATCGACAGCCACGACAAGACCGTCGGCATCGTTAATCGCATCGATCACGCTTCGATAAACGCCTTGAACTTCGCCCTTGAAACCCGTGCCGAAAATGGCATCGACGATGACATCCGCTGTTGCGATATCGAACTCAAAGAGTCCCAAATCGTTTTCCGTTTGAATTTCATGGATTTCAATTCCGAGTTTTTCCAAAAGTTCAAGGTTCTCCTTAGCAACGCCTTTGACTTCGCTCTTTTGGCCGATCAGATAGACTTCGACATTCGCATCGTTTGTTGCGAGGTATCGCGCCACGACGAACCCGTCGCCGCCGTTGTTGCCTTTGCCAGCTACGACAACGCATTTCAAACCGGTCAGATCCGAGTCAAATTCCCTGATGATGACCGAAGCCACGCCACGACCGGCGCTCTCCATCAACACTCTGTTCGGAATCCCAAACTCTTCGATGGTCATCCGATCAAGTTCACGCATCTCATTCGGCGTCAACACATACATTGAAATCGCCTCCTTTTTGAATTTTTAAAGTTTAACGGATTGAACGGGTGAAGATGAAATTTTTGGGTTGATTTTGAACTGCATTGTTTGATGTATCACTTGAAGCCGAAAGCCCTTTGCGAGGTGCGTCGAAGGTCTTCCAGCGGCCTTCCGCGGATCTAACGGGCTTTCACCGTGAAATCTTCACAAATTTCAGATGCCTCCGTATGCGACCACATTCGAGTCGGGCGAGATACACGCCATCGGGAAAATCCGATAGGTTCAGAGTCAGCCTCTCGAAGCCGTCTTGCCATGTCCTCGAAAGCACCGATCTGCCCGAAACATCGTAGATCTCCAGCCGAATGGGCGAACTCGGAACTCTTTGGAACTCAAATGTCAATTTCTGAGTTATCACCGTCGTTCTCAACTTGACGCCCTCGTCGATGATCGGCCTGTCCTCATCCACGCCAAAGAAGAATGAGTCAGGCGGGTCGGTCGTGAACTTGATCGCTCTGCCCGACCTCAGATCGTCAACGAATTGGGAATGTCGGCGTGCAAAGACATATTGAAGTCCCACCGAACGGTCATGGGATTCGATGCCGACTGTGGAATGGTTCTCAAGGGTGTCAACATCGGCGATTTCGAGGTATTGGAACACTATTTCGCCGTCCCCCGTCGCCGTCTGACGGTGTTGCGGGTCGAATAGAAGCACTTCAAAGGTCTCCTCTGTCGAATTGTCGAACCGGTTGAGCACACCAGCCCATTCGACCACGAATGCATGTAAATCCGAGACATAGCCGACAAAGACATGTCCGCCTGTCAGATCGTCCCAGAACGGTGCGACAAGCCTTTCCGGTCCCAATGGACTCGGAATAGGCCAGTACCGATAGTAGAAAAGTTCGGTCGAGTCGAACGCCAGCCATCCGTTCGA
>QNDP01000280.1 GCA_003645975.1 Candidatus Hydrothermota bacterium
ATCACTTTAAATCTACCTTTTTTATGAAGTTCATGTTCGTGCCGTTTAGAGTGGATTGTTGCGACGGTGCCGATTATGCCGATCTTGTGCGTCTTTGTCGCTCGAATCGCCGCCTCAACGCTCGGTTCAAGCACGCTGATAATCGGAAGTTCTGGGTGGCTCTGTCTGAGATGTTGGAACGCAACGCTTGAGACCGTATGACACGCTACAACAATGAGTTTAACATCGAATTTTCGCAGGAATTCGACATCTTCTTCAGCGAACCGCTTGATAACCGTCTCCGACTTTGTGCCGTAAGGCACGCGAGCCGTATCGCCGAGATAAACGATGTCCTGAGATGGCAAGACCTTACGGATCGCTCGGACGACTGTCAGGCCGCCCAGCCCCGAATCGAACACCCCTATCGGCCTGTCATTGTGATGACTCATACCGTTTTTTGAATTCCTTGATCCCATCGGCGATCCCTCTTGCAATTTTTTCCTGAACAGATGGACTTTTCAAAAGCCTTTCCTCTTTGGGATTTGATATGAAACCGACCTCGACCAAAACCGACGGCATGTAGCTGACTCCTTTGAGCACCAAAAACCTTGCCTGTTTGACACCGCGGTTTTGGAAATGGGTTCTGCGGACTATCCCTTCCTGAATGAGCTCAGCCAAAGATTCGGATTCTTTCAAAAACTCGGTCTGTGCCATGTCGGCAAGCACCATTTCGAGGATGTCCGAGTTGTTTGTGCTGCCGTTATTGAAATTTGAGAAATCCATGTTTTCGGCCGCCTCGACCGCCCGCTCCCAATCGGACGCCGCAACTGATAGGAAATATGTTTCAACACCACGAGCTTTGCGGTCTCTTGACGAATTGCAATGCAACGAAATGAACAGGTCTGCATTGTTATGCCGTGCAATGTTGATCCTCTGGAGCAAGTCAACATCTCTGTCATCGTCTCTGGTCAAAACGACATTCAAACCGAGCTCGTTTTCGAGGATCCTTTTGAGTTTCAAAGCAATTTGGAGTGCGATCCTCTTCTCAGGTGTGCCACTTGGTCCGACAGCGCCCGGATGTGTCCCTCCGTGTCCCGGATCTATCACCACAGTCTGGATGCGGCGTTCGCGTCTGAACCGCATTCCGCCTCCGAGCGACAGGCTTTGTTCAAAGACCATGACAACCGAACTATCCGAAAACCGTTGCAAATCGTAGTCCATCTTGGGCTTCAGAAAAATCTTAAATTTTGTTCCTCTCGAAGTATGGCGGACTCTAAGCCACTTGTAAGTTATCTGATTTCCATCGACATAGCACGGTCCGCGATAAAACCCGCGCTTTATCGTAACGGTCAAGATGTCGCCGTTCCGTTCCACAGACGGCCTCAAACCCCTCTCGTGGTAAAAAGTGAAAAAAGTTGTGTCATCGCGGTGCCTGATCCACATCCGTCTTATACTCGGTTCATAACGGACGATGAAAAACTTATGCTGTTCGCTGTCCCAATAGATGTTTTTGTCGATCAATGGGCTGAGCAGCTCTGCCCAAAGGTCGGCAGCGAGATAGAGCTTTCCGTTCTCAAACCTTTCAAAAAAATCAGGAAAGCTGTGGCGCTCCCCTTTAACTGTGGCTGTGTTCTTTAAGGTGTTGATGGTCAGTATCCTTCCTGATGGTGCGATGAGTGCATGTCCGCTGTTGGATTTTCGATAACTCAAGCTGAAACGGCTTGCTATCTCGTTCGCCGAGACAAAAAAGACACCATTCCGGTAGATGTAACGGACACTCACCTGTTTAAACCCGTTGACAAGGAACATTATGACCAATGCAAATTTCATCGTGAGTTAACTCCGATTCTCCGAACACGAGATAGTTACAGGGAGCGCTTCAAAGCGGCCTTTATCTCCCTTTCGATTATGCGTCGTTTTATCGCTTCCCTTTTGTCCCGTTTCGTCTTGCCTCTCACGAGAGCTATTTCGACCTTTATGAGGTGCCCTTTCAGATAGATTTTCAGCGGAATGAGCGTCAGCCCTCTTTCCTTGACCTTTCCGATAAGCCTTTTGATTTCGTATTTGTGCAAGAGCAATTTTCTCGGCCTTTTTGGGTCGTGTCCAAATACACCGGCTTTGGAGTAAGGCGCCACATGCATGCCGATGATATAGACTTCGCCGTCCTTAACCGTTGCGTAGGCCTCTTTTATCGAGACTCTGCCTTCCCGTATCGACTTGACCTCACTGCCCTTAAGTGCTATACCCGCCTCATAGGTGTCCAAAATTTCGTAATCGTGTCGAGCCTTTCGATTTTCGACGATGACCCTTATGCCGCCCTTTTTCGCCATCCTCTCCTGTCTCCTTCAGCGCATTGCCACCGCTATCCTGTGGATGTTCCCTATCGAGCCCATAGGTGTAAAACTGTATGACAGGTCAAACTTTGAGACATGGACACTGAATCCAAAATTGAGCCCTGCAAGGATGTCTTTCTCCTTTCCCATGCGCCAATCTTTGCCTTTTGAGTTGAAGCCAACGGCCAGATCGAGATAGCGCATCAGTGAGAACTTTGTGCCGAGCGACACGGCTATGGGGTAGTCCGCACAGAACTCCAGCCCTCCGCTGACAAGGAATCCGCTCGACACTTTGTAAGTCGCTCCCAAATCGAGCAATATCGGGGGCAAAAATTTGTCGTTTCCAAAGGATTTCACTTCAAAGCCGAGATTTCGCAAAGCGGCTCCGACTGTGAGACCTCCAAGTGGACGGTATTGTGCGCCGATGTCTGCAGCAAGTGTGACCGCCGCATCCCCATCTATGCCCTGATAGAGCAAACCAATTGATGCACCGAATCTTATGCCCTTTTGAGAGAATACGGACTTGCCAACTTTGAGATCGATGAAGTTGGCCGAAAAACTGCCCAAATTCATTCCGTTTTCGTCGAACTTGGCCATTTCACCGGAATTTATGAACATCAGGCCGATCGTCATCTCGCGGAACTGCCCTGCCA
>QNDP01000281.1 GCA_003645975.1 Candidatus Hydrothermota bacterium
ACCTCGTTCGGTGGGACAATACAGGCCATTACATCCCCCAATTTGGCCGACAGGAGCATATCAACTTTTATCTCCGCCACATTGCAGGGAAAAAGATAACTGGTCGTCCAGTTTGCGATCGTCTAATAGAGGAATGGACAATTTTCGAGACAGATGAAGGCTTTGTTATACGAGCAAAGATAAATGGAAAAGTGAAAGTTCTGCGTGCGAAAAACTGGACAGAAGTCGAGAGAACATTAGAAGGTCATTTACCGCAACCTCTAAAAGATGACTTCGAGCGAATAGCGAAAAAACATTTCCATTTCACACATGGCTCCGGTGGCGATGATAATGACCGACATTCACAATCTCCGCCTCCTCATGCATCATCGTCCGATTTCGAGCTTCCGCAGGTGGAAATTGCTATCATCCCACTCCTTTTCTTTATCTTGTTGATTGGATTACTACTTAAAACAGCCTTTAGGTTTGCTTTATGAAAATCTTATCCTTTGACCCCAGTATTTCTAATACTGGTCTTGCCGTTGTTGATTTCCGAAACTTTAATTCTTTTAACTACTCGACTCATTTACTTCGCTCTCCCTTGCGACATCGGGACAAATTCCAAAAGCAAAAATCTGTCGAGTTAATACTTCAAAGGCTTCTGCGACAACTCGAACAGTTCCGGAAATTATCTATTCCAAGAGAGGGGGTTGTGGTAATCGAAGCGCCCCCTCTCTATGTTCGAGTTGGGCGACAGGGACATCATCTCAATACGCTCTCTATCTTGAAACTGACTGCGGCAACTTGGTTCTGGGTAGGGTATTTTACAAAAGAAGGTAGAGAGGTTCACCTCGTTCCTGCGCCGTTCTCTCGGAAGCGTTATCAACAAACATCACATGCAACAAAAGCACAAGCCTATTATGCCCTTCAATCATTGGGCATTCCAGTAAATAAAATGAGTGAACATGAAAGGGATGCTCTATCGCTTGCCCTTTATTTTGTCTCGAACATCTCTGATTTGACAAAAAGGAATCTTTAACCTTATATTAAAAGGCGTAATCTTTGAAAATTTAGCTTACCTATAAGGGATGGGAACACTTGCATATTTTCTTTGACAGTTCTAAAGGAGCTTACCTATAAGGGTCTTCAGTTCCCCCCTTTCGGCTTCGGGAGGGGAGCGAGCCGAAAAGGAGAGGGTTATAGCTCAATTGGGAGAGCGCCAGACTTATAATCTGGAGGTTGTGGGTTCGATTCCCACTAACGCCCTCTCCACTTGTCGTTCGCTCCCCTTATTTAATCTGAAAATAAAGCGGGACGAAAGGTGAGGGTTATAGCTGGCTTGTCAGTCTCAGCCCTCACCACTTGTTGCCCGTTTCCACAAATAAAACAAGGAGGAGTTATGGGTCGCCAAAATACCCAGAAAAACATGGCTCAGTATTTCGTTGGGACGCCGCAGTCCCAACCCATCCCATCAAAAAAGGACAGGATGGCGAGAAACAACGCAGGCGGTTACTCGTTTGTTATTGCCCCTGAATTGAGATTGCGCCGATGGTTTCTGCTTGGGAGCGAAGGCGGTTCTTATTATCAGAGTGAGAAGGAACTCACATTGGAGAACATTACATCCTTAAAACAGATTCCGCCCTCTCGGATCTTGAAAATAGCCCAAGAGCACATCGAAAAGCAAGCCTACATCCGCCCTTATCCTTTGCAGGTAACGCTCGTGTGGCTCACCACGCAGTTAGATGGGGCAGAGAAAAGCGAGGCATGGAAAGCGCTTACTCGATTGGTCAGAAGTCCATTCGACATCTTCAGAACTCTCTCTTATGTCAAGCAGATTAGAGGTTGGGGACGAAGTGTTCGCCGTTGGGTTGCTCAGTTTTATACTCGACCAATTGAGAAAGTGGCTTATTGGACACTCAAGTATCCGAACCGAGACGGCTGGAGTCATAAGGATGCGATTCACCTTGCGCATGTGAAGCCGCCTACACCGCAGCATGAGAAGTTGTTCGATTACTTGTTCAAGAGAACCTACGGAAAGGCACGTCCGACCGATGTGCCGCCTTTGACACAGTTCGCTCGAGGAATAAAGGAACTTTACGAAGCTACGAGCAATGCCGACTTCTTTGAGGGCGAAGATTTGCAACGCATTAAGGAGATCATCGCAAAATATCGGCTGACATGGGATGTTTTACCTACCCGTTTGCTGAATGATCCCGAAATCTGGAAAGTCCTCATTGAAAATAGCCTCGTTCCAGCTACTGCGATGCTTCGCCAGTTACCTCGACTCACGAAACTTGGACTTACGGATTCGCATGTTGACAAGATTATCGAGAGACTTGAAAGGGGACGCTTTATGTTCTGGGATATTCTCAGGGCATGGGCAATTTACCGGTCGGGTGAGAGTAAGCAAATCTCATTCAAGCCTTCCCAAAAGATAGTGCGCTATCTGAAAAAGAAGCTCGGCGAGTTCTTCATGAAGGCGGAAGGCGACATTTCGATCGATGGTAAGGTAGTGGTGGCTATCGATGTGAGTGGGTCTATGGACGATTATGCCTCTGGTCTTCCTATTAGAGCTGTGCAACTCGCCAGACTATTCGGTGGGTATCTCGCACATAGGCTTCCTTCTATTTATGTAGAATTTGCAAGGTCAATCCAAAAAGTTAATATTCCCCCAAAGAACATAGATGAGGCTCTTCAGGGATATGGAAGTGGCGGCACAGATTGCGCTTTGCCCTTTCAGTTTGCCCTTGAACAGTTTGAAAAAGGTGAAAAGATAGTTGGGGTTGTCATTTTGACTGACTCCGAGACATGGGCTGGCAAGATACATGCCGACGAGGTGATTCAGGAAATCCGCCGCCGTTACAATCCGAAGTTCAAAGCGATCAATATCCCATTTGTAGCGAATCCATCCTCAGTCCTCGACCCGAACGATCCTCTATCCCTTGAAGTAAGAGGTGTGCCGGCCGAATTAG
>QNDP01000282.1 GCA_003645975.1 Candidatus Hydrothermota bacterium
AACGGCCGGCGGCCTTGCGCCGCCGGTTTTTTTTGTTGTCGTGGTGGATTGTGCGCTTTCACTGAGCTTCGAGGGTTTCTAAAGCGTCGAGATTGCTCCGAAGACTGAGAAGAAAGGCGGACTTGTCAGAAAGGAGGGATTTTTATCTCACCAATCCTTCGAGTTTTTGTGGCGAAGGGTTGCAAAATCGTCGAAATTTCAAGGTGTTTCCATCAGTTTGACCAGTAAGTTGACGGTCTCTTGGACGTTTTGGGTGGGCAAGATGTCCGCTATGTCTTCAAATTTGCCCAACATCAGCGACCTGAGCATCTCAAATTCGGATGGACTCAATTTTTTCAAATCGGAGCGGCTTCGAGCACAGTTCGGACAGACCACGCCCCCGTTCACGAAATCCACGAGAACCTCTTGGGATTCATCCACAAAGGTATCAAGCTGTGCGCCGCAGAGCACACATCGGTCGAGAACCGGTTTGTGTCCAAGAAATGCCATGCCCTTAAGCTTGAATGCGTAGACCAAGCCGTCGCAGACCTCACAGCTCTCCAAAGTGAGAAAGGCCTTGAGGGTCATGTTAAAAATTTTATTCACAGGTTGATGTTCTGGGAGATATTTTTCGAGGAACAATGCGATTTCGTTGGCCAACAGGAACTTGGAGTGTGAACGGCGAAAAACATCGAAATCCTTGAGGACTTTGGCCTCTTTTATGATTTGCAGATCTCTGTCTCTGTCGAGATAAAGCACGACTTCGGAATAGGTGAACAGTTCAAGGGGTGCTCTGAGCCTTGATTTCGGTCTTCGCCTGCCTTTTGCGACGCCTTTGAGTTTCCCCTCGTCTCTCGTGAGCAATGACACCACATCCGAGGATTCCTTGAACCTCGTGAGTCTCAGAACGACCGCTTCAGTCCTCACCAATTTTTTCATAGCGATACCACACTTTTAGCCCGAAATCGAGCGAAATTTTTTCATGGCCAAGATACTGAGTTAATCCGAGATTGAACCTCCAGCTAAAATTTTTCGCATAATCTTGGTAGGAAATGAGAAGTCTTGAGCCGCTTTCGGACGGAACAAAACGGAATCCGCCCCTCTCATAGGATGTCAAACGGATCCCGTTGAGGTTGAATGTGTAAATTCGGAGGTTCAAATGGCGCATCCTGACCTGTGCGTATATCAAGTCCGAACTTTTGCCAGTCGTATCTTTACGATGCTCAACGCATATCCCAACTCCTCGATGCATTTTGACCTCAAGTCTTGCACCTGTTTGGTTTTCAGAACGCCTGACCATTCCCAAAAGCCATGTTCTCGGCGCAATTTTATAGGCCAATTTTAGTTTCCAAGCTTCACTCATCTCCAAAGAAGCGACGAGCGGCAGGTGTCTCGGCCGCATTTTTAGGTCAAAATCGGCATGTAAATCCGGAATTTTCAAAGCGGTGTAAAACTCGAAGTCATTGTTTCCGCCGGATGAGATGAGCTTCAGCTCGGCTTTGTCGTTGCGCATCCCGATGACCGTGCCGCCGACCACATGCCCCCGATTCCAAAACGATAACACACTGAATTCTTTCAACTTCCATTGTTCTATCTCCACAAGTGCACCGAAATATCTGCCTTTCAAGTAAAATCCGAGCTCTTTGTCGTTTACGAAGCCGGAGAGCCAGCGATAAGTTATTCCTAACGAATATCTTCCAAAATACGAGGGGCGATAAAACTTCAACGGGAAGGGATTTTGAAGCAGAATCCTTTTGCCGAGCCTGAGTTTTCCAAAAGTTATGTCCCCATCACTCTTGCCCAGTTTAAGGCGAATTAAACCGTAATGGATTGAGTCTTTGAGACTTGCTCCAAAATCGAGGCGCCCAACGCCGCCCCATAGGGATGAATACCAATCTTTTTGCGGCACTTGCAGTTTTCCGCGCAGCGACAGGTAGCGCATCTTGGGCGGCTCAAACGAGAGATAGGGACTCAGGATGTCGATGAACTGATCGGACAGGCCGAGCCGCTCTTGGAAGTCCTTTATATCCTTAAATTTGCGGATGTTACGCTCGGCTACGATCGAGGCCACCAAAGCATCTGAAGCAAAGGGCAACTGCGCAAGTTCGTCTGGGGATGCGTAATTCGGATTTATCCGTTTTGCCTCTATCCGTTCGACCTCAAGTTCCCAGTCGTCAATCGTGGAATCCTCAAAGATCGGCTCAAAGAAGGGTGAAATCGTTATGGCCATGAATAGCAAAAACATAGCCCCATGTCAATCAGGAAAGTAATTCAAATCCGTTGAGGCGTGATGCAGCAAAAACAGAGCGTATACTACCATAAAAATGAACCAGATGATCGTTACAATCGACTGGATCAGGAAATAGTTTTTGATCTTTCTTGCGATTTCCACAAGGCTCTGTGGCGCATCCATGTATAGAAAATCATCGATGCGGTTGGCTATAAAAATCAGGTTTATCCCCATCCAAATGAGTCCCCATGCCCAGACCACGCCGACTATCGAAATGGCCGAGATGATGCCCAGAATGATCAGCCCGATTCCTGCAAACCGGATCCAAGGTTTGGCTTTTCTGAGTTGTATCTTCAACTCCTCAATGTGCTTTTCTTCAAGCATATTGCCCTCCAAGTTTACTTTTCTCAAAGAAATGGGGTTTTACGTTTTTCTCGGTTTTAGATTCTGGCCTTATCTGAGCACGACCACCTTGAACTTCTTTTCAAAATCGGCTGTTTTGACTTTCAGGAAATACACTCCTGTTTTCGATAATTCCCTGAGTTCCAACAAACTTGACCCATTTGGCAGGCTGACAGTAGAGCGCATGACCATCCTGCCCGACGCATCAAACGCCTCAAGCAACACCTTTGAGCGACGGGGTGTCTCAAATGTCAGTTTCGGACTGCCGAACGACGGGTTGGCGACCAGCCTCACCGAAAGATGTCCGGGCTTCTGTGGTTCTGATTCGATCGATATGTG
>QNDP01000283.1 GCA_003645975.1 Candidatus Hydrothermota bacterium
GTCTTTTGGGCAAGTCGTTTGTAAATCTCGTGTTCTGTGATCTCACTCCTTTGAAATTCCAAGAGGATTTCTCTGACCTCGCTCTGCATGACTTGACCTCACTTTTGTCGATAGAATAATGCAAAAACGTCAAAACGCCCATTTGCAGGACGCCGGTCTTGGCCGTTGACAGGATTGTGCGGAGAGAAAGCAAACAGGCGGTGTGTTGTGAGGTTCAAAATGTTTGGTTTTATGGTCGCATTCGTCGCATTAAGCGGTCTAAATGCCGCAACTTACTATGTTTCACCTGACGGCGACAATTCCAATCCCGGAACCATCGACGAACCCTGGGCGACGCCGGGCTACGGTTCTAAGCACATCTCGTCCGGCGACACGCTGATCATCCTCAGCGGCACTTACATAATCTCAACTTATTGGGACGACATGATAACCCCGCCGTCGGGCACGCCGAGCGCATGGACGGTCATCATGGGTCAAGGCGACCCGCGACCGGTCATCAAAGGCTCGAACAACATCCTCGACGCAATCGAGATCACGGACAGTAGCTACATCAAAATTGCGAACCTCGAACTTACAAGTCTGATCGACACGCCGTATTCGGGCGGAATGCGCGAGGGCATCGAGGCAGGCGGTTCAGGCGATTCGATCGCAACGGTCTCACACATCGTTATCGAGGACATGGTGATCCACGATGTCGAGGAGAACGGGATCAATTTTGCAGGCGACATCGATGATGTCAGGGTGAGCGGTTGCTCGATACATCACACCGGAATGACCGGTATCTCGGCGCCGAGCGGCAGCGGCAACGGCTGGACAAATGTCCTCATCGAAGACACTTACATCGGTTATTCGGGTTATTTCTATCAGGGGCAGCGCCAGCCTTCGCCATATGATCGGCCGGACGGGATAGGCATGGAGGAGTCTGAAGGACCGCTTGAGATCCGAAATGTGGTCTCGGAACATAATCGAGGGGACGGCATCGACTCCAAGTCAAGGCGCACCTATGTCCATGAATGCGTGATTGCAAACAACTGGGCTGATGGACTCAAGCTTTGGGGCGACTCCAGCCGTGCGGTCAATGTCCTCGTCTATGGCACAGGCGACGGCGACTCCACACCATCGCCCTGGTGTCTGATCGTGATCGAAACCGACGATGTCAATGGGTATTTTGAACTTGTGAACATAACGGCTTACGACGACTCGTCTCGTGGACACTACACCATGACAGTCCAATACGGCATTTCGACGCCAATCGATGTTGTGATGCGCAATTGCATCATCTCAGGCTCCAGACGGGCTTATTTCGAGCCTTCGGTAAACCTCACGGCCGAGCACAACTTGTTCTATGTCATGGACGAAGATGTGCAGATCTATGCCAACGGCACGGAATACACATCGTCAAACCTCGATCAGCTTGGAGTCGGCAACATTTACGGCGATCCGAAATTTGTGCGGCCGGCATGGGGCGAAACTGGCGATTTCCACCTGATGTCAACGAGTCCAGCGATCGATTCGGGCACATCCGCAGGTTCACCGAACATCGATCTCGACGGCAATGGGCGACCAAACGGATCATCTTGCGATATAGGAGCTTACGAATACTATGCGCCGCCAGTCAAAATCAACGAAATCTTTTACGACGCACCCACCGGAATCGCTGAGCCTTATGCAGAATGGATCGAACTTTACAACCCGGAATCGAACCCCATCGACATCTCGGGCTGGTTCCTGACCGACGAGGAGGACACCTTCAGCTTTACGAATGGAACCGTCATTCCGGCAAATGGGTATCTGATAGCATGTTACGACTCAGACACTTTTCAGGCGCATTGGAGCGTGCCCGCTGGTGTGCCGATCGTTGAACACGGGCTCCTTCGGCTCGGCAACAGCGGCGATGACCTCGCACTTCTGGACACCGGCCGATTTGAGGTCGATGTTGTGTGGTATGGCAACGGCGATCGAGGTCCGGAGGACGCAGCGCCTGATGTCCCTGCCGGACACTCGATTGCACGGGATCCCGATGGATTTGATACGGATGTCCCGTCAAACGACTTTGTGGATTGCGGTCAGCCGTCGCCGGGCAGCTCAAATCCTCCGTCGGAGATCGGTGAAACAACAAATCCTATGAAATCGGACGGTTTCCTGATCTATCCGACGGTTTTGAACCGTCAAAAAGTTCTCAAGGTGGTCTTCGACAGACCGTTGGAACGGGATGAAGTTTTGAAGCTCTACGATATCAACGGGCGCGTGGTCAGGACAATTCGACTTCCGAGTGGAATTGCCCAATTTTCCATTGGGCTGCAAGGTCTTCCGTGTGGGGTCTATTTCGCCAAAATTAAGGGCGAAAATCGAGGGAGGGCATCGAAATTGATTTTGATTCGTTAAGCCATAGGTTTCGTCATTTCAATAGGAAACTCATAGGTTTGCAAGTTTGACAACGGTTTTTTAAAGGCTTTATGCTAATCGCATCATGAAGGATACGACTAAGGTATTGAAGAGGTTCATGGACTTGTATCCTGATGATCTGGATGGGGTCATAGAACTTCTCAAGGTGGCGGCGAACATGAATCCTGAATTCTATCCTTTGTTGAGTCTTATGCTTTACAAAAAGGGATTGAACATGGAAGCAGAAACTGCTCTCAAAGCAACTCTAAGGTCTGATCCTTTTGATTTTGTGTCGGCATATCTTTTGGGCAGGATTTACGAGGAGCGCGGCAAGATGGACGAGGCAGCGGCTTATTTCGAGCGCGCTTATTACATCTTCCCTTGGCAGCCGGAGATACGCGAGGCGTTTGAACGCACTCACAAGGAGCGGATGAAAGCCGAACTCGAAAAGATCGAAGTCCCTGAAGAGATTAAACTTCCCGGTGCAGAGGAAGATCTCAAGTCGCTCTTCGAGGAGATCGAGGCTAAGCTCAGAAGTTCAAAGAAAGA
>QNDP01000284.1 GCA_003645975.1 Candidatus Hydrothermota bacterium
GGCATATCACCTGTCGGAGGTCAACTTCCTGATGAATGGCGCAAGATCATCCGTCGAGCGATCGAGTTGGGCATGGACATAGAATCGGGACTCCATCAATTCCTATCCGAAGACCCTGAGTTCGTGGAACTAGCTAAAAAACATAGGACTAAGCTGATCGATTGCAGGAAAGTTCCTGAGAGATACAATCGTATCCCTGACTTCGAGGACTTCGATTCGTTTGTGGTCCTTGTAACCGGGACAGACTCAAATGTGGGGAAGATGACAACGGCTGTGGCGCTGGAACGGGCTGCTGTGCGTCGAGGCCTCAAAGCCGTCATGGCGCCCACAGGTCAAACTGGGATCATGCTTGAGGGTTGGGGCGTGGCGATCGACCATGTCTTGAGCGACTTCGTGGCCGGTGCGGTGGAACTACTTATCAGAGAAGCAGAACGAGATATGGGAGCGGAAATCGTTTTCGTCGAGGGACAAGGCTCTTTGTATCAACCTGCATATTCTGGTGTCGCTCTCGGATTGATGCACGGTTCAAGACCCGATGCCATCGTTCTGGTGCACAATCCGAATCGAAAGAGGATCAGACATTTCCCTCAAGTCGAAATACCTCCGATCGAAGATGTCGTGAGGCATCACGAACTTGTAGCGTCGTTTGTAAAGCCTTCAAAAGTGGTTGCCATAGCCCTCGATACATCGGAACTCGACGAACCCGCAGCAATCCAAAAAATCAGAGAGGTTCAAGAGAAAACAGGTCTTCCGGCAACAGACCCGATAAGGTTCGGGGCAGACAAGTTGATTGATGCCGTTTTGGAGTTTAGATCAAAATTTTGAGTCGTTCTAATCATAAAATCGAAATCCGTGTAATTGATTGGAAATTAGTGAATTAGCTTAATATGGTTGGTGTGTTCAAGTTGACCGAATCGTTTCTTTTCGAGATAATCATGAGAAAACAGGACAAAACAGAGGAAGTGAGGTGTCATTATGAAGGTAATTTATAAAATAGTGTTGGTTGTCGGACTGGGGTTATTCGTTATGAGTGGGTGCTTTTATGGAAGCTTCCACACCGCCGAGACTGTTGGACCGGGATGTATGCAAAGCGGATGGTATGCCAATTTTCCGGTCTATCCCGATGTGGGTGTGTTCCATAAATCCGAAGAAGTGCATGGTGGAGCTTATGTTGTGCCGAATGTGGGTGGATTTATCGAATTTGGGGCAGCGACAGGCTTGGATGTTGGGGTTCGCGGAAATCTTGGCGAAGGGATTAGTGTGTTCTCAAAGATCCAGGTCGCGAAAGGAGCACAGATGGGGGTTCCGCTCGACGCTGCTGTCTTGGGAGCGATAGGCTACCATCCTGTCGCTTTGGGTATGTCTGGACGGGCTGAATTGATCGTCTCGACGCCGCTTTCTCAATACGGGACGCTTTATTTTGGCGGTATGCTTCTCAGAAGCCCGGATTACAGGAAGGTTTTGGCTATAACGAAGAGATTGAAGCTAAGCGAGTTCCGTGACTTCAGGTTGTTTCCGTTCGTCTTCTCCGGAATCGAATTGCGAGAAGGTGTCATCCATCAGAAAGTTCCGTTCATTTTGACAATAGAGTTGGGTGTGCCCTTGCACTCTTATCCTCCTTTGTTTATAGGTTTCCAAGTAAAGCGCTGAGGCACATGGATGCAATTAGAAAAGCAGCAAAAATAATTTCAAAAGGAGGGGTCGTGGCTATACCAACCGATACAGTTTATGGACTTGTAGCGGATGCACTTAATGAGAGATCCGTCAAGAGAATTTATGAACTTAAAAGAAGACCACCGGATAAACCGCTTGTCCTCTTCGTCAAAGACCTTGCTGAGGCACAAAAGTTCGCTGAGTTCTCCGAAGATGCACTTAAACTGGCGCTCAAATTCTGGCCTGGTCCTTTGACACTAATAGTTAAAGCGAAACCTTATGCCCCCAAAACACTTGTAACGCCAAAAGGGACTATCGGGCTCCGAATCCCCAACGACAGCGTTGTGATGGCTTTGCTCGACATCGCCAAAATGCCGCTCGCTTCAACCAGCGCCAACCTCTCAGGGATGCCGCCTGCCAAGGACTCAACCGAAGTGCGCCACCAGATGCCCCAACAGCCCGACTATGTCATCAACGGCGTTGCTGGTGGTAAGCCTCCATCGACTGTCATCGACTTTTCACAGGAACAGCCGGTTATCCTACGAAAAGGACCTATCTCCATCCCCCAAATCGAGAACACCATAGGCAAAGAGGTTAAGCTCTCAAAACATCTGGACTTGCGCATTTTCTTTGTGTGCACAGGAAACATCTACCGAAGTAAGATGGCGGAGCTGATACTCAAGGATTTACTCCCTAAAGATCTGCACGGCAAAGTGTTGGTTCGATCGGGCGGCTTGCACGCACCTCACGGGATCCCCATTCCTGAAGATGTGAGGATACTCCTACGCGAAATAGGCATTCATGCACCGGACGACTCACATGCGCATCAGATCAACGAGGCTGACATCGAATGGGCTGACATAATTTACTGCATGGAACAGAGACACTTGGAAAAACTCAGGGAATATGAGGGTGGGCACAAAGCTAAGCTATTAAACTCACATGATATTCCTGACCCTCTCGGACATTCGCTCCCCTTTATCAGACTTGTGCGAGACGGCATCTGCAGAATTTTGAAAAATGAAATCGTGCCCTACATCATCCGAAAATTTGACGAATGACCGAGATATTCAGTTTCAGCGGCGAGCAGATCAGGGTTCTCGGAATCGATGAGAATGGTTACGGCCCTGTTTTAGGCCCTCTTGTCGTAACCGGTGTGCTCATCCAATTTGAGGGAACCCCAGAAGACGACCTGAATCTCCGATGGCTCAGACCGCCCAAAGGAATAGCCGACAGCAAAAAGGTGTTTTCTCGTTCCATCTCAAGCTATTCCA
>QNDP01000285.1 GCA_003645975.1 Candidatus Hydrothermota bacterium
CGAAGTTCCCACCCCTAATATTTTCCAAACATTGAGGACGTTCCCGTTTACGCTGATCGAAGGGGGACTCCATTGAAAGATACAGCAAAAACAACTATGTCTCTCGTTTCTTTGTAAATCAGAGGGAGTTTTTACCATTACATCAGAGAACTTACATTAGAAATCTGTGAGAAGGTGTTTTGAAATGGCTTATACAAAAATATTAACAAGTGCTGAAGGAACCCCAAACTCCCCGATTACATTGCTATCTTTGAGAAATCTCCATAAAGTTTGAAGATCGAACGGACAAAGGCTAAGAGCGACAAGCGGTTGTTCCGAATCCGTTCATCGTCCGTCATCACAAAGACATTGTCGAAGAACCGATCGATGGGCTCGCGCAGTTCCAGAAGTGCACGAAGCGCGCCCTCAAAATCCTCAGAATTGACCGCCGCCTCGACCCTCGGCTTGACCTCTCTTGCACGCTCAAAAAGCGTGTGTTCCTCCGGCTTTTCAAAAAGCGATGTGTCAGGAAGTTGCTTGGGTTCAAATTTTTGGAGGATGTTTGCAACGCGTTTTTGACCGATCACGACATCCTCAAAGACCTGCGGCTCGGACTCCATCAACTTTTTGAGCGCAAGTGCGCGCTTCCTCAAGTTGACCAAATCGGTTGCGCCGGAAGCGATCACAGCATCAACTACATCGTATCGAACACCTTCGCGCTCTTCAAGGTAGTTCTCGAACCGTGAGAGGATAAATTCGAGCGTTTTGGATGTAAGTTCTGAATTGCCAAAAGGCTCTGCTGCCATGCGAATCGCCTCATCCATCGGAACTCTCAAATTGAGTCCGAGCACGATGTCGATCAACCCGTAAGCTATCCGTCTAAGGCCGAGCGGGTCTTGTGAACCCGTAACCTCGTAACCTGTGGAGAGGATGCCGACCATGGTGTCCAGTCGGTCTGCAAGCGCAAGCCACGCAGCTTCACGAAGTTGCGGAAGTCTATCCCCTGCGAACCGTGGAAGGTGATGCTCGAAGATGATGCGCGCCACTTTCTCACTTTCGCCCTGCCTAAGTGCATATTCCATCCCAATTTCGCCCTCAAGCTTTGTGAATTCTTTGCCATCACGGATCATCTCGGTGGTCAAGTCGGTTTTCGCCAGAAGTGCACCTCGTTCAAGTGCTTTCAGATCAACATCGGGGTCTTCGTGTGCAAGTTTCAAGGCCAATTCCTTGACCCTCAAAACCTTGTCGTAAACCGAACCGAGTCCTTCACGCCAAACGATTCCTTTGAGGTCTTCGAGGCGCTCCTCGAGTTTCCGTTTCAAATCGACATCGTAGTAGAACTTGGCATCTTCAAGTCTCGCCTTGAGCACTTTTTCGAGTCCCGGTCGCATAAGTTCCACATAATCAGGCAGATTGTTTGCGATAGCGACAAAGTAGTTCATAAGGCGGCCGTTGGCGTCTTCGACTGAGAAATACCGCTGATGCTGACGCATCGCTGTAACCACAACGCATCTCGGCAGTTCGAGATACTTCTCGTCAAAACTTCCGAGCACCGCTGTGGGGTATTCGACAAGATTCGTAACCTCATCGAGCAGTTCGGGATAATTTTCATCCTTGACGATTCTTCCGCCGACTTTCGCAGCCGCCTCTTCGGCAAGCTTTTCCACCAAATTGCGCCGCTCCTCAAAATTCGGAATCACAAAATGTTTTTTGAGAACCTCTTCGTAAGCCGACGCCTCTGGTATCTCGATCTCGATGTTGGCGATGAGTCTGTGCCCTCGTGTCTTGCGTCCCGACCTGAGTTCAACAAGTTCAAATTCAATGACTTCATTTCCAAAAAGGGCGACGAGCCAGCGTATCGGACGGGCGAACCTAAACGAGTTTACCCAGCGCATCGATTTCGGAAACTTAATCTCGCTTATTGCGTTGGGGATCGTTTCTTTGAGGATCTCGATGGTGGGCGCACCGCCTTCGCGCACGGTCGCAGCGACATAGCGCCCTTTCTCAGTTTCCACAACTTTCAATTCCGAAACATCGACTCCGACCGATCTTGCGAATCCCAGAGCTGCCTTTGTCGGGTTGCCGTCCGAATCAAAAGCCACTTTAGCCGGCGGTCCCACAACCTGTTTTTCGATAACATCCTGATTTTCAGCCACTTCATAGACAACAACAGCCAACCGTCTCGGTGTGGCCAACCAGCGTCCATTTCCATGCGAAATATGCGATTCATCTAAAATTTTGAGGATGTTGCCGAGCAACTGCTCAGCTCCTGTGATGACCATCGATGCTGGAAGTTCTTCAGTCCCAATCTCAATCAACAGTTCTCTTGCCATATCGGCGCAAATTATACGGTCAAGCATCACCGAATTGAAGCTGACGGGGATGGTAAAGTCCACGAGATGCCGAGCCAATCCCTTAAAGCTTGTAGTGATGGGCGATTCTGCCTTCGAGCCTTGAATCCAAATCGGAAAGGCGTGCTTTTATCTCTATCACCTTCCGTTTCGCCTCCTCAAACCTCTGTTTGAACCGCGAAGGTGCCTTGAACCGCCTCTTGAATGCGGCGAAGTCATAAGTCTCGAAATCCCAGAATCCTCTGGCGTAGTCCCGTTTTGACGGTGTCAGGATCAGATCTACCACATCGATGTTTTTGACATCGGCGAGATCCATGAAAAGTCCCTTGCGCTCAGCGTATTCCGCTTTTCTAAGCTCGACCATCTGCCTTGCAAGTTCAGCCAGCTCGTCATCCTCAAGCAGGCTCTCGGGGAGAGGGATGGAACGAATCTCGTAGGGTTTTATGTGATTCGTGTAGGCAAAGAGAGAAACTCTGCGATTTACAAGCCCCGAGTTGATCCATGCAAGAAATTGCCAAGTTATGTTGCTGTCCTTCAAGACGATATACCTTACGGTGTTGGTAATAAGTTTTGGCTGTTCAAGGACACAAAAG
>QNDP01000286.1 GCA_003645975.1 Candidatus Hydrothermota bacterium
AGGACATCATTCCGCTTGCAGAACATTTGCTGAAGGTCTTCAGCCGTGAGATGCACAAGCCTATCGAAGGCTTCTCAAGAGAGGCCAAACAGTTGCTTTTGAGCTACGATTGGCCTGGGAATGTCAGAGAACTCCAAAATGCGGTGGAAAGGGCGGTCGTCCTAACGCGTTACAACTTCATCATGCCCGAAGACCTGCCGATCGCAAGGACATCGGATTCAGATCGTGTCCAGTCTTTGAGGCTTGAGGATGTCGAGCGTGCACACATCAAAAAAGTCTTGGAGATGACCGAATACAACATCAGCCGCGCAGCAGAACTGCTCGGCATCCATCGCAACACTTTGAGAGAAAAGATGAAGCGTTATGGACTTGTGCGGCCGGAATCAGGCAGTTGAACGCCTCTAAATTTGAGTCCCCTCAAAGAATCCTCTACGAAAGCCGACGCCTGTTCCGACGAGGATGTAACGGACTCGCCCATCACACTGATGCCTATCGATTCGTAGAAGTTTATCAGTTTGATGCGGAGTTCGCCTTCTGGCATCAACCTGACCGCCTGATGCGCCACAGATTCCGCCTCAGCATGGTGTCCGGTTCGGACGAGCGACCACACATAGAACGAATAAAGGTCATAGGCGTAATTCGGCACGATCCCATAGTTCGTTGAGATCTCAAATGCATAACGAAACGCCTGCGACGCACCTTCAAAGTCGGACATCGCCCAACGCTCACGGGCTATCATGTAGTAAAGCTGCATCGTAAGTTCAGGGTCGCTTTCGAGGTCAACCATTGAGAGGGCGATGCGATATGACGAATCCGCAAGATTGTTCACATGCACGAGGTCGAAAATGTCGCCGAGCTGGACGAAAAAGTCAGCACCGCAACGCTTTGGATGCTTGGATGCGTAATGGAGCACGGTGTCGGCGAGGTCAGCAATTTTATATGCTGGCAACAATGGCTTGGACTCCAAGATCATCCTCAATGTGGCGGTGTCGGTCGGCGCAATCCGAGTCGAGAGCATGAGAAGCGACTCGACCGCCGTCGGATCGCTCCTGTAGGCCTCGAAGGCGTCCTTCAAGACATTGATGCAAAACCGATTGTTGCCGTGATTGTTGACGAATGAGACCGCAAATTCGTAGTAGTTTGGGTAATCCCCTCGTGTAAACTTGAGAGTTTCAAGACGATAAATCGTCTCATCCCTCTCAGAGGCGGTCAATCCGTTACTTCTGATGGCGTTCTGGTAGGCCACGATGGCTGAATCGGTCATTCCTTTGGCGAGGAATATGTCCCCGATATTTTTGAACGCCAAAGCTTTTATCCTGCTTTTCGGCGATGCAGTGGCGTAGCGCAGGTAAGGCAATGCTGTGTCGCCGCTTCCGGTCAAGGCATAGAGCGAAACGCCGATGTAGTAGGACGACGAGAACGAATATTTTTCATGCTCAAGCACATAGGAGAGCAGCCTTATCGATGTCTCGTATTTACCTGCGTAATAGGCTGCACGGCCACCTTCAAAATAAAACTCGTAAATATGCTCACTTTTGCCGAACTCAAGCCCTTTGAGGTAAAGGTTGAGGGCAGCGTCATGTTCCCAAAGTGCATAATGGGTTCTGGCCTTTTCCAAGACGATGTCATCCTCAAGGTCGTATGGCGGATCCGTTATGTCATCGAGCAACTTCCTCGCTTTGAAGATGAGCTTTCTTCTGTGCGGCGAATCCCAAGCCATCTTTTCGGCCTGACGCATTATCGAGACAGCGCGAAGCAGTTTGACCTCGACGCCGAGCCTTCCCTTCGGGCGATACCACTCGATCAGTGCCTCAAGCAACGAATCGGCTTTGGGATACATCCCAAGCTCGTAGTAAGCGTAAGCGGATGCATAGATCGCTTTTTCGCTGATGGGCGACCCTGTGTAGATGTAGGCGAGTTTTTCAAAGGTCTGAGCTGCATCCATCACCCTGCCCTCCCGATAGAAACATTCGCCGATCATGTAGATCGCATGTGGGTAAAGATACGAGTTAATGCCGATGTCAACGATTTTTTGGAATTCCGAGCGTGCATCGTCATATCTTTGCATGAGAAAAAATGCGAAACCGCGGATGTAAATTTCGTCCTCGCTGTCTCCGCTGGCGTATTTCAGGGCAGAATCTGGCATCCCGGCGTTTAAATATGCAAGTGCCAACACCTTAGAGTCTTCAAGCCACAGGTAATCCCTGAACTTCTGGATAGTTCTGACAGCCTTGTCGGACAGCCCAAATTCTTGATACACATAGACCAACCATGAAATGATTTGTGCTGAATCGGAAGGTGTGGCTGCAAGTTTCAGGGCTTCTTGCAAATTGGTGAAGCAAAAACTGGTGTCCCTCAAGTAGAAAGAGGCAATACCCAACCCAAAAGCGGCCAAAGAACGCTCCCTATCGTCGTTAACCAAGCGAGAAGCGGTGGCAAACTCTGTGAATGCATCGGAATAGTTTTCCATGTTCAGATACTCAAATCCCTTGACTATGTGTTGGTTAGGAACATTCCTTATGTCAAAAAAATGTGTAAATGAGTTCGGAATGAAGCCTATCAATAAGATTAGCACTTTCATAACGCTCAAAATTTTAATTCCAAACAGTCCAAAACTGAAGGAGCAAAGGGCAAAAGAGAGCACTTGAGCCAAATTTTCTGAGATGAGCAAAGTGGGAACAAAATTCTCCTCCCCCTCTGAGGGAAGGTTAGGATGGGGGCAAATCTCCTCCCCCTCTGGGGGGAGGACTAAGGTGGGGGCAACACCTTGACGGACAGCTCGTTAGACATCCGAAACGGTGGAATCGATTTGGGCGCACCGCTTGTTCACTTCTCGACATCTCTGTTGTCATCGATGTCGGAAGTTGTTCGTGGATGTGGACTTACGCCCTCACCCCTAAATCCCCTCTCCCACAGGGCGA
>QNDP01000287.1 GCA_003645975.1 Candidatus Hydrothermota bacterium
ATGCGCTGCGCTTTCTCGTGCACCTTTTTCATGTGCTCGGCTTTGACCATGTTGACCGATATTTCGACGAGTTCGCGCACCATCGAAGCGACATCGCGCCCTACATATCCGATTTCCGTGAACTTTGTCGCCTCGACCTTCACGAACGGGGCTTTGGCGAGCATGGCGAGCCTGCGTGAGATCTCGGTTTTACCAACGCCCGTCGGACCAATCATCAAGATGTTGTTGGGGGTTATCTCCTCACGGAGTTTTTCGGGTACTCTGAGGCGGCGCCATCGATTGCGCAGAGCAATAGCGACAGCCTTTTTGGCCTTTTCCTGACCGATCACATAACGATCAAGCTCTCGAACAATTTCCTTTGGAGTTAACATCTCATCCGACTGCCTCATAGTCTCCACACACTCCAATCAACCGCCTGTTACTGCTCCTCCTGCGGGACATGCTTGAGCACGTCCGTGATGTCAAAATAAATTGTCCAAGTGTTGCCTTTCTCAGGACACCTGAGTTTTAAAACATCATATTTTTTGCCCTGCTTCTCGATCATCATCTGCATCATTATTTGAGCGTGTCCTAACTTCCCACAAGCGCAAATCATGCGATGCACTATTTGGTATTCCTTTTGGATAGCGGTCAGATGAATGAGCATTTTATTCGTCCCAGGCGGCTGATTAGCTGTGAGCACTATGGCATTTTCCAATGATGTTCCTGACTCATGACAAATTTTTTCTGGAGGCTCTTCTTCAATGTCTATCCTCTTAAGCACAACTGGTTCCTTTGTCATATAACCCTCCAAACTTTTGACGACCTTGATTTTTAAGCAAAAAATCGACATTGGCAATAGGGGCGACCTGGGAATCGGACATGAGTTAGAACATCTGATCAGCAAGGCCAAATTTCCGCACAAAGTCCTTCACCACAAACAGAATTGCCAATAGCCCCATCTATTTGACTCTCCATTGTAAATCACATTAACCTTTGCAACCCACAGTTAATTTGTGAGTTGAGGGAGGTGTTGGTATGCGGAATATTTGGTTTTTGATAGCTCTTATTGCAATTTTGGCAGGTATATGGATCTTGTTCAGACTAAAACAACCATCTCCTCAAAAAATCCTGAACCTTTATTATGATGCGATGATAAACAGAGAATACGAGAAGGCTTACGCTTTCCTATCAGACAAGGTCAAGGACGAAATACCTCTCTCCAAGTTCCTTAAATTAAATGAGGAGCCTTTTACGCGCCTTTTCAACCAACTTTCGAGATACGAAATAGTCGATACCCAAAATATAAACGAGGATACAATCCTCATCCTTGTGCGCATCACGAATCCTAATAAGATCATGGTTTTAGCTTTGCTCTCAAGAGAATTAGATTCGTTGGTAGTTAACGAAAATTTTTGGGAACAAATCGACAAAGAAATTAAATCAACTGATTTGTCCTACAGCTATGAAGAACTCTGTGAAGCTATACATTTAGGCATCGTTGACGGAGTGGGAGAAGAGCTTAGGAAACTTGCACAAAGAGATTCTCTCTTTGGAAATTTCCTTTATTTCTTTTCGGAACCGTTTTTTATAAGAGTCAAAATGGTCAAGGAAGATGGTGGCTGGCATGTCCAATCTAATTTGAGCGATTATGTAGCGACAAGGGAGTTGATGTCAGCTATCTCTTCACTTTTTGAAAAAGAGAAAAAAAATTTACTTCTGTATTGCCTCGACGAATTGGAAACCATTTATTGGCGGACTGAAGACCCTGAGCTTAAAAGGGATATACGAACTTATCTCGAATCAAAGCTTTATGCCGAAAGCCTAAAAGTTTTGAACTTCCTTGTGAACTCAATTGATTCTGCACATGTGAACATAGTAAACATTGGAAATCAGGTAGTTTTTGGGTGCAGTCTGAAGATCAAAAACTCATCTGAAAGATATGGTTTCTTCGGGTTTGCCCCAATCTTAAATGCGCTTATAAAGCTCGATACTTCTATCTTATTTCAGGGGGTTTTACCATTATTGGACACTACACTTGAGGATTTCTTTGTCTTTCCGGGTGAAACCACAATGCTCATTTCAAACTCCCGTGTGAGGGATACTTACTACTGGTTGGGGAATGAAGCATCGCCGGCTTATTTTGCCGAATATGATGGAGAAGAAATAATGGTATATCAAGCCTTTCTGGATGTGGAATATGCCATCCTGGCTTATCTCAAAGGACAGATAAACGAGCAATTCCGAAAAATCGACTCAAGAGTGAAACAAAGTTATATGCAGAGAAATTTGAGAAAAAACATGGGAGGCTTTAAATGGAGCAAACATTGAAAAAAGCACTTGAAGGTGCTGATATCGAATATGTTGACATCAGGTTCGAGGAGGTGCACACCACTCAGGTCGTATATCTCGGCAAGGAACTCGATGAAGTTAGCATGAAGGTGCGGCGTGGTGGCGGTGTCCGTGCGTTCCACAAGGGCGGATTCGGGTTCGCTACCTTCACATTCCCCGAAGAGGCCGCTGAAGCCGTCGCAAAAGCCGTCAAACTCGCAAAATTGGCATCGACAGGCGCAGATGAACACTTCGCACCCGCAAAACCCGTTGTCGCAAAAGTCCTTCTCGATGTGCCCAAAGATTCCCGTAAAGTCCCGCTTGAGGAAAAAGTGGCTCTCGCAAAGCATTACAACGACATCCTGCTCTCCGGCGGCGATAAAATCCAATCGACCAGAACGATGTATCGCGACGAGTTCATCCGCCACTATTTCGTCTCATCCGAAGGCAGCTACATCGAGGAGGAGCGGCTTCATACGGGCATTTCGCTTTCGGCGACTGCAAAGGACGGCACAAATGTCCAGACCGCTTATGATTCGTTTGGTGATCAGCGCGGCTACGACACGGTTCTCGGACATGAAGCTGAGGCCGAACAGGTTGTC
>QNDP01000288.1 GCA_003645975.1 Candidatus Hydrothermota bacterium
CTGATAGAGTGGACACTCAGCCCAATGTTAGAGGTCTGCGACAGGATTTTCGTAGTCGGAGGCTTCAACATCGATGAGCTTGGAAAAATTCTGAAGCCGTATAGCAAAGTCATTGTCATCTACAACCCAAACTTTGACGGAGACATGTTCATCTCCGTAAAGCTCGGATTTAAAGCGACATGTGGTGATCGTGTCTTTTTTACACCCGCGGACTATCCGTTAATAAAAGTCGGAACTTACAGAAAACTCCTTGAAATAAAAGGAGACATAATCTTGCCGAGTTATAGGGGAAGGCGCGGCCATCCCGTGCTCCTCTCTCGAGCGATGATAGAGCTTCTTTTGGAAGAGCCCGACAACTCGACTCTCAAAAAGTTTATCCAAAAGCATGAACTCAGGACAGTTGAGGTCGAAGACAAGGGCATAATCACCGATGTCGATACTGATGACTCGTTTGATAAAGTGAAACTCGAAATTATTCGGTCTATTAGCGGAGCGGGAGCTACGGAAGGGCCTTGATCAGCTCAGGTTCGGTCTTTTTGAGCATGGCTCTGAGATAGCCCAAATTTCCCTCCTTCGACATAGCGGCGACTACGGCGTAATTTGTATTGCCTAACACACGGACATACAGATACTTATCATCGGTTTCCACAAGCACATCCTTTATGTTGACATAGATCCCTTCGCCTCTGATTGAAAGCGCTTTTTTGATCGAACTCATCATAGTCGAGTATGCGGCACCGGCAACATCATGGTCATAATTCGGAAGATCGGTAACCGCCCCGACCATAAGTCCCTCGTTTATGTGGAAAACGCCCACGCCAAGGCAATAGGGAATCTCGGTTTTTAGTTTTTTGAGAATATCATCAAGCATTTCGCTCCCTCCTTTTTTCAGCTTTGCCCTCTCTTTGCTTGTTAGTTTTGAAAAATTCAAAGCATCCTCCAAAGCTTCATCCAAAGGTTTGTCTATGCTTCTGGATATGGTTTCGACAAAATCTTTGAACACCATAACATCACGATATTCTGCATTGAGCAAAGCGCTAAGTGCCTGAATGCCTGATAGATCATTCAGAACAGCATGGAGCACGACTCCATCCTTAAGCCAAATATTACCCTCCTTGCCGTTTTTCAACGAGATTTTAAGCCAAAGTTTTTTACGGGACTTACCCAAAAACCGCAGGACATTCTCGAGTGATATACCTTTAAGTTTGAATCCTTCAGTCATTTTTCGCCTTCCTGTCGGAATTATAAATTCGGCTTCTCTATAAGGTCAACAACCGCTGAGCTATTAGTGATTCTGCTTGTGATGAGGGAACTGTGCTTAACATGCAATGACAAAGGTCATTGAGAAAGTCGGCAACAGGGTGAGATGGTAAGTGTTGGGGATGTAACTCGTTAAATCGAACATAAAAAGGAAAAGCCACCGGGCGGATTCGAACCGCCGACCTACGGTTTACGAAACCGTTGCTCTACCGACTGAGCTACGGTGGCTTAGAAGGCGAGCTATATTGTATCGTTGTGTCCGTAATCTGGTCAATAGGGACAATACAAAAGAGGGATCAAATTCTTTTTGAGCGGATTTCCTTCCGCCTTTTGGGCTGCTGGAAGACCACTTTGCCGCACTTTGGGCATATCCATTTACGGCGTTTGTGGAAAGACCGCTTCATCTCACGCATAGGCGTTCCGCATCGCGGGCATCTCATTCTGCCACTTCCTTTTTGAACACCATTTCGCCGTTGATCATAAGTGCCACGACTTCAAGCGGATCCTCGTTCAAAATGGCCAAATCTGCAAAACGGCCTGGCGTTATGCGCCCACTGTCCTGAATCAGAGACAGATGGTCGGCCGCCTCGGTGTAAAGGCGGATCGCATCTTCCAAACTTATCCGATACGGTTGAATGGGATGGTCGATTGCGGCTTTTATGCCAAATATCGGCGACGGCGGCATCGCATCCGAGCCGAAGGCGAGCTTGACACCGTGTTCGATCAGCTTGGCAATTGGGTTGTTCCTGAACCATCTTTCATGTCCAAGCCTTTGAAAATACATGCCGTTTGGTGTGCCCCACTGTGCTGCGAAGTTGGGCTGCATCGAGATCCTGATGTCGAGTTCTGCAACACGCTCTATCTGGCCTTTCGTGGGAAATTCAAAATGTTCTATCCTGTGATGCAATGGGTTGCCCTTTGTCAGGAGACCCCTTGCGATCCCGTCAATTGCGGCCTCTATCGCCCTGTCCCCGATGGCATGGACAAAGACCTGAAGGCCTGCCTCTTCGGCCTTTCGGACGACCTCCGCTATCTGGCGCGCATCCATGAGCAGTTTGCCGAAATTTGAGTGTTCGTCGGTATATGGCTCAAAAAATGCAGCGGTTCGTGCGCCGACCGACCCATCAGCAAAAAGCTTGATTCCGCCTATCTTCAGGAAATCGTTTCCAAAACCGCTTTCCATGCCCAACTTCATGAGTGCCAGAGCGTCACGCTGATAGAACGAAAAATAGACCCGCATCTTGAGCTGCCCTCGTCGGAGCGCCCGTTCGTATGCCTTGAAATAGCGGAAGTTGCCGAACTCATGGATGGTTCCTATGCCGAGCGAATGGAATTCACGCTGGACAGCCCTAAGTGCTTCATCCAACTCGATGTTCTCCGGTGGAAAATACTCGTGCAGATGGATGGGCACCTCTTCGACCATGAGTCCACCTCTCCTATCGACCCCTTCGACGTCCTCTGGTATCATCTGGAGCGCACGGCTGTTAGCCACAGCGATGTGGCCGCATATCCTCCTCAGAATCACCGGTCTTCGAGGGACGACCCTGTCAAGTTCCTGACGCGTAGGCAGCCGTCTTTCGGGCCATCTGCTTTCGTCAACACCTTCAAACACAACAAGTTCCGA
>QNDP01000289.1 GCA_003645975.1 Candidatus Hydrothermota bacterium
CCAAACGCGGAAAAAGATACAGAGCACTTCTCGAAAAATTCGACCTTTCAAAGGAATATTCGGTCGATGAGGCCGTCTCCATAGTCAAACAGTTGGCTTCTGCAAAATTCGACGAGACCGTCGATATGGCGATCAAACTTGGAGTTGATCCGAGAAAGGCTGATCAGATGGTGCGCGGTGCTGTGGTTCTCCCTCATGGAACTGGAAAAAAGGTCAAGGTTCTCGTTTTGACATCGGATCCTGAGCTCGAAAAGCAGGCGAAAGAGGCCGGAGCTGACTATGTGGGCTTCAAGGAATACATCGACAAAATCAAAAGTGGATGGCTGGACTTTGACTCGGTTGTCGCATCGCCCGATGCGATGCGGGAGGTATCGCGTCTGGGTAGAATACTCGGACCCAAAGGATTGATGCCTTCGCCAAAAACCGGAACCGTCACCAAAGATGTCGCCCGTGTGGTCAAAGAGATCAAAAAGGGTCGTGTTGAATTCAGGGTCGATAGAACGGGCAACATCCATGCGCCGATCGGTAAGGTCTCATTTTCAGAAGAACAACTGAAGGAGAACCTGCTCTCTTTGCTCAGAGAGATACTGAACCTTAGACCACAGACATTCAGAGGCACCTATGTCCGTTCGATCCATATCTCGCCGACTATGGGTCCGAGTGTAAAAGTCAATGTCAATGATGCCATTAAACTGGCCTCTCAGGAAAGGTGAGGTGAATCGAAATGGTGAAACCTGAGAAAATTCAAAGGGTAGAGAACATCAAGAAAATTCTCGAGGGCGCAAAAGGTGTCTATTTTGCAGATTTTACCGGCCTATCGGTGGCTGAAATCACCGATTTGAGGAGGCGACTCCGTGAAAAAGGCGTCGTTTTCAAAGTCGTTCGGAACACTATGGCGCGTATAGCGATGCGCGATTTGGGTTATCCCGACGACCTGCTCGAAAAGATCCTTCATGGACCGAATGCACTTGTTGTCGGCTACGATGACGCTATTGAGCCTGTCAAAGTGCTCTTTGAGTTCAAAAAGGAGTTCGAGAAGCCGCAAGTCCGTGCGGGCTTTGTCGAAGGCGAATTCTACGATGCAGAAGGTGTGGAACGGCTGTCAAAACTTCCTGGCAAAGATGAACTTAGAGCAAAAGTTGTCGGTGCATTGAACGCACCGATTTATAGTCTTGTCTTTTCATTGAAGTCTATGCTCAACTCACTTGTATGGACTTTGAACGCAATTAAGGATAAGAAAGAAAAAGAGGAGGGATAGTATTATGCCCCAAAAACTTACAGTTGACGAGATAGTAACCGCCATAGAGTCGCTGACCGTCCTTGAACTGTCGGAACTGGTGAAGCAATTGGAGGAGAAGTTCGGGGTAAGTGCTGCGATGCCAGTGGCCGTTGCGGCCGGCGCAGCACCTGCCGCAGCCCCGACAGAGGCGGTTGAGGAAAAGACCGAATTCGATGTTATCCTGAAGGAACCCGGTCCTAACAAGATTAAAGTCCTCAAAGAGGTCAGGGGCATAACAGGCCTCGGACTCAAAGAGGCTAAACAGCTTATCGATAGTGCACCTAAACCGATTAAAGAAGGTATTAGCAAAGAGGAGGCGGAAAAGATCAAATCCCTGCTCGAAGGCCTTGGCGCTGTCGTCGAAATCAAATAATCCCCTCAGAATGGTTACAACATACGGCTGTCCGCATAAGATGGGCGGATTCTTGTGCGGACGGCCACTATTCAATTGAAAAATTAAGGAGGTGAACTATCACCTTGATGATGTCAAGAGGAATTGAACGAATTGGGCGTAAGGAGGAACGGTATCCTATGCCGCACCTCCTTATCGTGCAGGTGGAGTCCTTCAAACAATTCTTGCAGGAGGATGTGCCTCCGCACAAACGCAAGGACGAAGGACTCCAAAGTGTGTTTAACGAGGTGTTCCCTATCGAGGACATCCACGGGAAGTATTCACTCGAATTTGTTAAATATCGTATAGGACCCCCAAAGTATACAGTCGAGGAAGCCAAAAAGAAAAATCTCACCTATTCCGTTCCGATGTGGGTTACTTTGAAACTCCACCAAAAAGACCCTAAATCCGGTGAACTTGAAAATACCATCGAGCAAGAGGTTTATCTGTGCGACCTGCCTTACATGACACCGAAGGGCACCTTCATTATCAACGGTGTCGAACGCGTCGTGGTCAACCAGTTGCACCGCTCCCCCGGTGTCTATTTCGAGATCGAGTCGAAGGAGCCCGCAGTCTTCCGTGCACTCCTTGTCCCGTATCGTGGTCCATGGATCGATTTCTCAATCGACGGCTCGAAGGTTCTCGGAATCACCATATCAAAACGGCGTAAGATCCCGATCACGAGGCTCTTGCGTGCCTTTGGACACAAAACATCCGGTGAAATTCTCAAGATCCTGTTCCCGCCGTCCAAAAAGAAACTTTCCGAACTTGTGCCTGACGAATTTGTGGCGGTCGATGACATTGTCGATCCCAAAACCGGCGAACTGCTCGTGGAATCGACCGGAAAACTCACGGATGAAGTCATCGAAAATCTCAAATCGCATGGTATCGAAGAGGTCGAGGTCTATGACACGAGAGACCCGCGTGTCGAGGTGCTCCTGACCACACTACGCCAAGATCGCATCAAAGACGAGAAGGGCGCACTCGGAAATATCTATCGCACACTGCGTTACACACCGCCGAAGGACGAGAAAGAGGCGCGCGAATACATCCACAACTTCTTTTTCTCCAGAGCGAGGTTCTACCTTGCGCGTGTAGGCCGCTACAAGCTCAACTGGAGACTTGGACTGAACATCGATCCTGAAGTCCACACCCTCACGATGGATGACTTCCTTGCCATCGTTCGTAAGTTGCTCGATCTCTA
>QNDP01000290.1 GCA_003645975.1 Candidatus Hydrothermota bacterium
TACACATGGCACACTTCGGATTGGCCCGACGGCTCACTTTACAAGTTGGCGGTTCGTGTAATCAATCCGTTGATGGGCATGGGCATAGAGACAACCGCAGTCTTTACGGTGAACAATCCCGATGAAAACGGTGTTCCGAGTGTCGTTTTCCTTGATGTCCCACAGCTCTTGCAGGGCGATGCAACACTTTCGCTGCTTTGTGGCGACCCCGAAGCCGACGAATACACGCTGAGGATTCTCTTAAGCTGTGATGGACAAAGAAGTTGGAACGAGATCAACAGCTTTAACCTTTCGACCGAGCGCGAGACCTTGACGGTTACTTTCGACACACGGGCTTATCCGAACACGGAACACGCCTATCTCATGGCAATTGCAGAGGCTCCAAACGGCTGCGATACGAGCATTGTGGGGCCGTTTTCGATCCAAAATTACCGACATCTTGACGAATCCGACTCTGCAGTCGTGCATGTCGCAGGCTCAGGCGACGGCGAAATACGGGTCTATGAGGTCGAAAATCCATCGACTTCGGACACCTTCATGATAACCTTCGAGACATATCCGAACGGCGACATAACTTATTCGGTCTATGACATCTCGACAGGGTCTTTTGTCTTTCAAGAATATCCGATTTTGGAAGGCCTTGAAAGCCCGATGTTCTACAACATGGCGTTGGCCATCAGCACGATACACGACACGATCTGCGATGATTCGCTTTCCGGGCACATCGCCGGAAATTCCAACTTTGAGATAGTTGTCAGGCGTCTCTCTCGCATTCCGCCGTCCACATCTGACTATCTCATAACCTTTTACAGCGAACGCATCGGCCAAGCACTTTATGGAACAGGGATGGACACCGTGAGCGTCAACTTCATTGTTGAAGACCTTTTGACAGGCGATACGGTTATGCCATGGTTTCACTCTGACATCGGTAGGGACACACTGATAGCGACTTCCGGCGACAGAATCCTCATCATTTCCGATCTCCCGATGAGCTGGGGATGGGATGTCGAGTTCAATTGTGAGGCCGCCAGCCCCGTGCCGCCGGCCGAAGGAGACACCTTCTTAATCAAAATCCTGAACCCGTTCTCCGAAAGCGACACATTCCTGCTGTTTCCAGATAATCTCTTGAGCGTCGAAGAAATAGAACGACCGATCCCCACCCAAACTCCCGTCCTGATGGTGCGTTCGGTGGCATCCGCAAAGGGTGCGCTCCAGTTCCGATTGAACCTGCCACACGATGCGGATGTCCATGCAAGGTTGTTCGACTTATCCGGAAGGCTTGTCGCAAAGCGGGACTATGGCATTCTCACGGCGGGCACACACATGTTGAGCTTGCAACCACAGACCCTGCCATCAGGTGTTTATTTCCTCGAAGTTAAGGCAGCTAACTATCGAATGGTCAAACGGTTAGTCCTATTCAGATAGCACAAACTCCACCTCCCTTGCTGCGAGGGGGTGGTGATGGGGCATTACATAGCTTTCGACGCTTCGTTGGGGAACGCATTCTCATCGGCAGTCAAGAGGCAAGTGCTATGGAGCTATGTGATGAAGGACTTCGTGTGAGAATTGGGACTTTGTTGATGAGGGACTCGATCGCTGGCAATTGAGGAGTAGCCTCACTTTATCCTTTCCTCAGAGGACCAGGAAAGACAAAACTTGTTCACCCCTCAAACCCTCCGTCGTCATCAATGTCAGAAGTTGTTCGTGGATGTGGAATTAAGCCCTCACCCCTTAACCCCTATCCCACGGGGCGAGGGGAGTGTGTTCCTTCCCACTATGGGAGCGACATCTTGGAGGTGGAAGGAGGAATCAAAGGGGGCAGCCGTCGAAGCCGCCCCCGAAGTTTTTGATGATGGTGGTGATTGCGGTTACCTCAAAATCAGGACTTTTCGCACCAATTTATCGCTGTTCGTTGTAACCCTCATGAAATAAAGCCCGTCTGCAAGACCATCTGTGGCCATCGCAATGGAATGGATGCCTGCATCGAGCCTGCCCAAATGCATCGAGCGAACCATACGCCCGTTGATGCTGTAAAGCCCGATTCTGACATCGGATTGTTCGTCAAGGCTCAGCAGCATTTCGATCTTGCCACCTGTAACAGGATTCGATTTTACTATCAAGTTCAGTTTTGATGTGGGGTTGGGCGATGCGTCTTCATCCTCAGCGATTGCTTGTGTCGGCGGTTCGGTGGTGAACTTGACCGCACGCCCGTTCTGAAGGCCGTAGGCATACGGACTCAGCTCGTTTTCGTATTGATACTGCAATCCTATTGTGCCACTTAAATTTTCGATGCCAACAGTGGGCGAATTCGGGCGCTGAACCGTCGCATATTGCAGAACGATGACCCCGTCGCCCGTCGGCGTCGGGTAGTAATTTGGATCGTAGAAGATCACCTCGAAAGTTTCGGGCGCAGAATTGTAAAAATGTGGAACTTGGTAATATTCGACGATGAACCTGTGGTTAATTGTGTCGTGATAATAAGCTATTTGACCGCCGGCACTTGGATTCAAATCACACCAAAAGGCTGCAACGATGTTGTTGGGCGAATCCCCGTTCGGAATTGGATCGTTTGAGTAAGAGGTGGAACTTTCTGTGCCCAATGCAATCCATCCGTTGGAGCAGACCGTTATCTGATTGTAGTTCACACCGTAGAACTTGAAAGTGAACGGCAGGGATACAACCATGTTGTCGTCGTCTCCGAGATTCACAATTGTTCCGTTGCCACCAGCGCTTGGCGCAACTTCAATCCATTCGTATTCAGGGGCTTGCTGGAAAATATCGGCGTCTTCGTAGGCGTAATAACCGTAGCCGTCGGGGCCGATCGGGTTGAATGGCAGTGGTGCAAGCTGACCGAGAACTA
>QNDP01000291.1 GCA_003645975.1 Candidatus Hydrothermota bacterium
GAATTCGTGCCCGTTCAAGCACTTTATAGGAAGGCATTGATTCTATTCTGCCGCTAACCTTTTGTGTGGGATATACGCTCTCTCGATTCCAGATGGTCGATGGGTAACCCCATCCGTTTAAAAATCCGCCGAACAATAAGGTTAAACCCAACTTAATTCCCAAAACCCTGAAATTTAAGGTGTTACTCATAGCTCACCCCCCGTCGAAACGGCTATTATACTGTGCTGCTGAGATATAGCTCAAGGTCATGTTGTAAAACTGCCAGTTAACTGGAGCTATCGTCTAAATCCCTTTAAATTTTTATCCGTTATGAATCGTTCAGATCTTGAGAAACTTTTGCGCTATTTGCCGCTCGAATGGCGGCTTTGGGTCAAAAAGTGGCCTGAAAAGTTGAGAGGCCATGCATTTTTCATTGCCAAAGAGGGTTACAAGGCACGGCTCAGACCGAAGGACTTAACTCGGCTGTTTGAAAAAGGGACACGGATAAACTTGGTCATAATCAACATGTTACACAATTTGAACGATGAGGAGCAAGCGCGCGTCGAGGACCTCATAAAAGGTCTGCCCCTCGAACTTAGAGCGTTTTTAAGACTTCCGCCAGATGAGTTCTTGGAAATCTATTCGCTGATCGATTTCATCCAATCGCTTGGGGAATATGGTCTTAGATTGCTCAAGACGGCGCTTGAGACGCTCGATGTTCCCATCCAGAAGACGAACGCCCGCCCGGAATACTATGAGATGAGGCAAATTGTCTATGAACTCGTTCAAAAGTATGGTCGAGATGAGGTCGAGAAGTTCATTGCCAAAGCGGAATCCATCTTAAAACTCATGGAGTCAAGGAGATACAGGACACGGATAACATCCGCAGGCGCCCAGGTTGCCGGTGCACTCCTCAAGTTCCACCTGATGGGGATAGACACTTTTGACGGTTTAATACCCTTTGGTTGACATGACAAATTTCACGGTCAAAAATTATGGTGAATTTGTCGGGAGGTGGAATTGTGGAAAAGATTGCAGTGCGAAAGGTCAAGGTAACGATTATGCTTCCACAGGAGCTGTGGGAGGAGTTCAAGGAAGTCGTCCCGCCCGGTAAGCGCTCGAAGACGGTGGCCGAAGCCCTTTTGGAGAGGCTGAAATTGGAAAAAAAACGGAAAGCTTTCGAGAAAGCGGTTAAATTTTCTCAAAAGCTAAGGCAGAAGTATGGTGTTCTGCCTTCATCTGTGGAGGATATTCGGAAGATGAGGGAGGAGCTGAGCGATGGTATCGATTAACGGACGGCCTGTCTGTGTCGATGCAAGTGTTGTCGTTCCGATAGTCGTTTTTGAGGAACAATCGCCTGTGGCACAAAGATTTTGGGGTGAACTCATCGACCAAAAGGTGGAGATCATCGCACCTCCGTTGATAAATTACGAGATTATCGCAGCCATCTACCGCAAAGCCTATCGCAGACTGATCACATGGGATGAGGCTTTTGATAGTATCAAACTGGCGCTGGATCTCGGAATTACACTTGTTAACTTCAAGGGACTCCATACCCGTGCATTTGAAATCGCAAAGGAGTTCGGGCGGCCGACGACTTACGATGCCCATTATCTGGCTGTCGCAGAACATTTTAAAGCGCCATTTTGGACGGCGGATGAGAAGTTGTTCAACTCGGTGAAAGACAAGTTCTCTTGGATCAGATTGTTGAAGGACTACGAAGAGAAACTGGGCTGAAATCGCTATGGCTGTCCGATACGTTAAGCTTTTGGAACTCGGCAGGATGTTATTTTGAGGGCATGGCTTTTTGGGATTTGCGCATGATCAGGAACCTTCTGATGAATTCATCGATGTCCCCGTCAAGCACGGCGTCGGCGTTCCCAACCTCATAACCTGTTCGATGGTCTTTGACCATCTTGTAAGGGTGCAACACATAAGACCTAATTTGGTGTCCCCAAGCAATTTCCGATTTTTCCTTCTCTATGTCGGACAGGCGCTCCCGTTCCTTCTCCTTGTAGTATTGGTATAGTCTGGACTTCAGAATTTTAAGTGCGATGTTTTTGTTTTGATGTTGAGAGCGTTCGGCTTGACAGGTAACGGTTATGCCCGTCGGGATGTGGGTTATTCTCACCGCAGTCTCGTTTTTCTGCATGTGTTGGCCACCGGGGCCTGATGACCGAAATGTCTCGATCTTTAAGTCCTCTTTTTTGATCTCGACTTCCACATCCTCGAGTTCGGGATAGACGAATACCGATGCGAAAGATGTGTGTCTTCTGCGGCTTGCATCAAATGGCGAGATCCTGACGAGTCGGTGGATGCCCCGCTCGGCCTTCAGATACCCATAGGCATAAGGTCCTTCGACAAGTATCGTTACATCTTTGATCCCTGCCTCCTCACCGGGCTGATAGTCCAAGATTTTGTATTTGAATCCTTTGCGTTCGATCCATCGCAGATACATTCGCATGAGCATTTCCGCCCAGTCCTGCGATTCTGTCCCGCCTGCTCCCGGATGGATCGTCAGGATTGCGTTGTTCTTATCGTCAGGTTCGTCCATGACAGCTTGAAGCTCTAATTCGTTCAACTCTTTTTCAAGATTTTTCAATTCCTTTTCGTATTCTTTGAGAAAATCCGGGTCTTCTGCTGCAAGCTCGGAAAGTTCATTCAGATATGCGAAATTTTCGTCGAGTTGTTCAATCCTTTGAAGTTTCCGTTTGAGATGGGCGAGTTCAGCCATGAGCTTTTGTGCATGTTTTGGGTCTTGCCAGAAGTCCGGTGATTGACTTTTAGCTTCGATCTCTCGGATGGCTTTGCGGATGGATTCGGGTTTGAACACATTTTTCA
>QNDP01000292.1 GCA_003645975.1 Candidatus Hydrothermota bacterium
CTGTGAGAGTCCCGATAACGGTGAATGTGACATCTGAGACGCCGATTACCTTTGATGACAACCCGGTGCTTGGCGATCGCACGGTCATTAGGTTCCAGGTTGACGCTGGCTATGAGCCGCAGATCACGATCATGAACATGGCTGGTGAGATCGTGCTTGACAAGAAGTTGCCGGCTGGCACGAATGCATTCGAATGGCTGCTGACCAACGAGGCTGGAAAAGAGGTGGCGAGCGGAGTTTACCTTGTGATTGTGCGCACGAAAGTGAACGGTGTTGAGAAGGTTATCCGCAAGAAACTCCTGATCTTGAGGTAAAGAAACCGATGGGGCGGTGGCCGTCCGGAGATTTCTCGGCTGCCGCCCCCTTCCATCAAGGAGGTGCAGCATGAATAGACTTAGCAAGAGAATGAAAAGAGGGGGAGCCTTGATAGCGCTCCTTCTGGTTTTGACTGCGCCGCTCCTTGCACAGTCCGAGAATGCAGGCACTGCTTTTGTTTCGCCTTTTGAAATTCCTGTTAGTGCTCGTCAGGTTGGAATGGGTGAGGCGTCAGTCGCATTGCCTGATGTGAGTTCGGCTCTCTACAATCCTGCCGCCCTCGCTGTGCTGACGAAACCCTATTTCACGGCCAGTCATAACAAGTGGTATCTCGATTCCTACCAGAGTTATGTTTCTTATGAGCGCCCAACTGCTATCGGAACTTTTGGCGTCGGCGTGATCTATTTCAATGAGGGCACGATCGATGTGATCGAGCATGGCGCGCCTATTCCGCAGAAGAAACCGGTCTATGACCTTGGACTCTTGGTTGGCTATGGCGGAAGGTTTCATCGCTATGTAGCTCTCGGTGCAAACGCAAAGCTGATGCATTTTAACTATGCTGACTACACATCCAGTGCAATCGCTGTCGATTTCGGCGTCTTGGTTCCGGATATTATCGTCGCAAATAGGGCACTCCTGTCGTTTGGATTTGCAGTTCAAAATATTGGAACGAGACGGAAATTCATAAATAGGTCTTTTGAACAACCTCTGACAATCAAAGGTGGATTCAGCCTTTCCGTTCCTAATGTAGGTCCATTCGATTTCAATTTGGCGGTGGACATTGACCAGAAACGGGACGAAGGAATGGTTTATCATGGCGGGGGAGAGGTTTGGATTGCGGATGCGCTTGGAATTCGTGCAGGCTACAATGGTGCCGCGGATATCGATGAGGCTAAATATACTTACGGGGTTAGCTTAAGGATTCGTGAGCTTAGACTCGATTACGCTTATGTTGACTATGGCGATTTATTCTCTCCTGCTCATAGGCTGTCTGCTTCAATCGAGCTGAGTAAGAGGGAGGAGATCGCTGGACCTGTTAAGGTGATAGTTGAGGATGTTAAAGCGATTCGTGGTGAACTCGCTCAAATGAGGCAAGAGCATGAGGAGATGCGCCGTGATATTACGGACATCAAGATGTCCGTTGAGGAGATACGAGACCTGCTCAAGACGAATCTTAAGACTTATGTAACACCTGACGAAATACTGCACTTGTTGACTATTCACTTCGAGTTTGGAAGCGCAGTCGTGCCGAACGACGAATATCCAAAGGTTCTCGAAGCGGCCAGAGTGATCAAAAAATACTATCCTGACAAAGTCGTAACTATCGAGGGACATTGCGACGAAGCCGGCAGTCCCGAGTTGAACATGAGGCTTTCGCTCCAGCGTGCTGAGGCTGTTAAGAGGATACTCGTTGAGGAGGGCGGTATTCCCGAGAATCAGATTGTGGTTGTAGGAAAAGGCGAGACAGAGCCACTCACACACAGGACCGGACCCGGAGACTACGGAGTCGAGAACAGAAGAGTGGTGTTCATTGTAACAAGTGCGTCTGAATGAAAACTAAGGGGAGATGTTGAAGGGTGAGGAAGGCCGTTCATGGGATTCCAATGGCTCTTAACCTTACTTCTGAGTGCTGTGGCGACACCTCCGATGGACAGCACTCAGACGGCTTTGATGCCCGGTGGGCCAGACGGTTTTGGCTATCGATGGCTCAGCTCTGACGACCAGAACGGCCCTTCCTTTGACTGGATAGATGCTACAGCTTCTGGGCAGGGTTATCAGATGGGAGATGATCAAACCATCTGGGTCCCTGCCCAGAATTTTTCTTTCTGGTTTTATGGAAGGGTCTATTCCGATAGCATTGCGGTGTCCTCGAACGGTTGGGTGAGCTTTACCAATTCCCCAAGCAGCTTCCCTTATGGTCTGCCTGATCCGATTTTTGGTGCACTTCTTTCGGCGTTCGGCACTGATTTGGGAAATTACGGTGGAGGCTATATTTCGGTTTATGTCGCTCAGATTGATGGAAAATTGGTCATAGAGTGGCTTGACGCTCCTCATCTTGATGGCGGTGGAACTTACACTTTTGAGATCATCCTTGATCCTTCGGACAGCAGCATAACTTTCCAATATCTCACTCATACAGGAGCTGCATGGGGAAGCCGCATCACCACTACGGTAGGGATACAGGACGAGTTGGCAGAATATTATCTGCCGTTCTCCCGATACCTTTTACACGATTCACTTGCTGTTAAATTTTACTACTCTCCAGAAACCGATGTCGTCGCCGAAATTTTGCATCCGAGTGATAATGAACTTGTTTTTGTTGGACAAAGCGATTCTGTTTTGGTGAAAGTAACAAATACAGGTCGAACCGCTGCGACAAATGTGCGACTTTTGTGCCGTGTTGACTCCCTTGATTTTGTGATCTTTGAAGATTCTGCCACCATAAGCACTCTGTTGAATGAAGATACACTCTTTTTCACTTTTTCATCGTGGATGCCGAAC
>QNDP01000293.1 GCA_003645975.1 Candidatus Hydrothermota bacterium
TAGATCAGCGAAGAGAGCGCTTTGGTGTTGTGCCAGATTATTGTAACGATGGGGCCTGTGATCATCGCTGCGAGTGCACCCCATTTGTTGAAATTCTTGACCACTTCCTGTCTCATATCTGAACCGATAACTGAGCAGGATAACGGTATATCCTTGTTTGCGCTGTCCATTGTGGTAGCGTTATTATTTGCACATGCTTGCAGCACAGGACAATTATCGAGACAGAGTGTTCCACTTTCTCGATGTGATCAAAGGATCAAGGAACTGTTTGATAGTAACTCACAACAATCCTGACCCTGACGCTGTGGCATCCGCCTATGGGCTTGCACATCTTTTTAAGACAAAGTTTAAAAAGGAAGCGGTGATCGCCTACAAGGGGATAGTGGGTCGTGCGGAGAACCGTGCCTTGATCGATGTTTTACAGATAGACATGGCTAAGTTCTACAAACTCAATGTGAAAAAGTTTGACTGCGTTATCCTCGTGGACACGCAGTTCACTGCACATAACCATCCGTTGAAAAGCCCACCAGATGCGGTCATAGACCACCACAACATCATCAAAACGGAATCCCAAATCCCACATGTGGATTTCAGACCTGAATATGGTGCATGCTCCACGATTATAACGGAGTATCTTGTCATAGCTGGGGTAGATCTGACGCCGCAGGTGGCGACAGCGCTTTTCTACGGGATCAAAACGGATACGCGAGACCTCAGTCGAAAGCGAACCGATGCCGATGTCGAGGCATATCAGTTCCTTTTTCCACTCGTCGATCGTGAATCGCTGGCCAAAATAGAATATCCGAAACTCCCGATTGAATATTTCAGGTCATTTTATCGAGCGTTGGAGAACACGGAGCTTTATGACGGTGTTGTGATCTCCAAACTTGGAGACCTTCATAGGCCTGACCTCGTGGCCGAGATAGCCGAACTGATGTTGAGACTTGAGGGAGCAAGGTTCGCAATAGCGATCGGTTTTTATCGAAAAGACCTATACCTCTCGTTCAGGACAGAAGCGCCGGAGGAGGCCGACGCAGCGCTGGTCGTTAGAGAGATAGTCGGCGACATGGGTTCCGCCGGTGGGCACAATGTCATGGCAGGTGCTTTTATCCCGAATGTGCCAGTGGAGAAGAGAGACGAACTCATAGGTCAGATAGTGGAACGGTTGCTCTCCATGTTGTTACCAGAGAACAAAAAGTTGAGAAAGTCTAAGTTGGTCTGACCACCTTTTTGATCGTGTCCACAAGTTCCTCTTGCGTGAACGGTTTCTTCAGGAACACCAAATTTTTGCGTTTGCTGCGAGGGAGTTCTTCGAGCGCAAGCTCAGCGTCGGAGAATCCCGACATGACGATCACCGATGCGTCCGGTTGACTCGAACTTATAAAATTCAGAATCTCCTCAGCGGACACACCGGGCATCATAACATCAACAACTACAAGTTCAAACTTATCGTTTTCAAGCGCATCCTTACCTTGATGCCATTCGTCATAGGCATGAACCGTCCAATCGGGATACAAAGATTCGATCCAAGTTTTCAGGAGTTCGGCAAACCCCGGATAGTCATCTATGATTATGACTTTCATAGCACTTCACCTCATCAATTTTGAGAACAATCTGGTTCATAATTTTAAGGTTTTTGAGGAGACATCCTACCATCGAGCCTATTAGCTCTTTGGAGTTTGTAATGTCGGGATGGGGGTAGATTGAGGTTGGAGCAGTCCTTTGACGGTCGGCTCATTCGGGGACTAAAACGGATGAATCGCTTTAAGCGCACCGCCTGTTCACTTCTCGAAAACCCCGTCGTCATCAATGCCACAAGTTATTCGTGAATGTGGAGTTAATCCCTCACCCCTTTTGGTGGAGGAAGATAACGCTTACATCCCATCTCCTTTCCAGAGGCATCTGTCGAAAAGATGTGTTTATCCGACTTCTAAGTCGAACTCGGCTGTCAGATGCATTGGGTGTCGGTAATTTCTGCTAAGGGCATTTGACAAAACCATGGATGGCGACCGAGACGATGAGTTACACAAGGGGCTGAAGGGCTATATCGCTAAAAATTCGGCGTTTGTTCCGACATCATGAACTAAAAGACCATGGCAGACGGCGGGGTAGGGGAGCAGTAACAGCGGCCTCTCCGGTCTTATGGCATCTGCCAGTTGTCGCTAAGCTGATCCATGCGGACTCCGGGGATTTTTTCCAACCGTGCGCTACCGATTTTTAGGGCCGATTTGACAAATTTCGAGGGTTAGCTTGGCGTTGCAGTCCTTTGAGACATCTGGATGTTACGGTTTAGCCGAAGGTTGCGTTATAATTCGACTCTCAAAATTTGATAAACCAACAAGGAGGCAAAAATGGCAAAGATTTCGGTTCGTGGCTTTGAAATGGTGGCCTCGCCAATTCGTAAACTCGTTCCCTATGCCAATGACGCCAAAGCGAGGGGTGTCCATGTGTATCATCTGAACATCGGCCAACCGGATATTCCAACTCCACCGGCGATATTTGACGCTATGCGCGAATACACTGAGCGCGAAAGCGTTCTACCTTATGGGCCTTCTGACGGCCTTCCAGAACTCCGTCAGGCAATAGCTGAATATTTTGGGCGATATGGGATAAAACTATCCGCTGACGAGGTCTTCATAACCACTGGCGGCAGCGAAGCCATCGTGTTTGCCATGCTCGCTGTAACCGATGTCGGCGACGAAATTATTGTGTTTGAACCGTTTTACACAAACTACAAGGGATTCGCCATGATGGCCGGCATCAAGCTCGTGCCTGTCACGCTGAGTGTGGAGACCGGATTCGACCTGCCA
>QNDP01000294.1 GCA_003645975.1 Candidatus Hydrothermota bacterium
CAATAAGTGTGGATTTTGATGGTGTTTTAAGCCACTGGAGTTCAGGTGGCAGCGGCACCTGAGCGCCGCGCTGTTCTGCCTCTCTGAGAAGCTGCCGAGCTTTCGCTGTGTCGCCGAGATCGACATAAAGACCGATCAGCTTAGCATAGACATCTGGAAACGGGTTTATGCTCAAAATCTTTTCAAGTTGAACAATTGCAGAGTCAGTGTCTCCGGCTGTGAGGTAGATGTCGGATAGGATAGAGAGCGCTCTTGGATCGCCTTCTATATCCGTAATCTTGTTGATATAGGCTTTTGCGCTGTCTATCTCGTTAAGTCCCAAATAAATATTGGCGATCTCCGCATTTACTGCATTTATCTGAGGCGCCAGCTTCTCACGGGACTCCTCAGACAGATTTTTGAGGAACTCCTGACCAAACCAAAATTCATCAATTGCAAGTCGATAAAGCGATTCCGCCCTCGCAGTATCGTTCATCGCCATCAACATCCTTGCGGTGCTCTCGTATTCGATGCCGACACGGAATGCCACAGAGGCGCAATTTCTGACCATCTTCTCATGCGTCTCGTCTTTGTAAACCTTCGGATTGAAGACACCCCTGTAACGGAAGACATCGTCCCATGGTGGCTTTGTATCCGAATATTTGGCGACATATTCCTGCGGTCTGATGGGACCATGCAGGAGATAGCTTGTTTTTTGTAAGTTTATCCCATCGCTTCCGCTGAAACTTCTGACGGGATGAGTTCTGAGAGCCAGAGCCATCCCTTCCATTTCGAGATAGTTCTCCCAACCGGCATAGTGGTCATGCGAAACTGTAAGTGCGAAATAGATCGGGACTTTGAACTCGCCGCCCTGCGCTATGACCGAATCGAGAAACTCCTTTTGTGATGCAAGGTAGATTTTCGGAAACTCCAATCCGTTGCGGAGCCTGACCATGTTGTCCGTCTTGTATCCCAGAGAGGTAGCTATCATGTCTCTGACCATGAAATCGGCCAGAAGGATGTAGTTTCCACCGAATGGACTTTGTTGCGAAGGAGGACCGCTCCAGTCCACAGCGAACGCCGGTGGAATGCTGTCTATCAACTCAAGCGGAAAGCTGATCGGTGCGCCCTTGAGTTTCAGTTGTTTGACATACCAATTTGTGCTGAGCAACGATAAGTTGGCTATTTTTACATCCGTTCGGACACCAAGAACTTCCTGGTCAAACCATAATGGAAAAGTGTCGTTGTCGCCGTTTGTATACATCACCGCATTTGGAGCAGGCGAAATCAACAGGTCGTAAGCGTAATCCTCTGCGATGTAGTTCTCTGACCTGTCAACTATCGGGTAGGTCTGCGCCACATGCGCTACACCTAAAGCCATTCCAAAAAGCGGTGCAATGAACATCGCCAGCTTCGATTTCAAAAATTCGTAGAGCAACAGCGCAGCTTCAAATAGCCCTAAACCTGCAAATAGGCCGAGATACACATAGGAGACCGCATAGAAATAGTCGCGGTCTCTGACCTCGGTTGGGTTGTAGGGATTGACCGGATGTGTGGGCGAATCCTTAAGGTTTAGATACACGAGGATGCCGAGACTTGCGATGATAAGGCCGCCGCCGATAAGAACCCAACTTTTCGTGTCCTCAATGGCATGGACTACAAAGCCAAAGATGGCGAAAAGGAGGAGAAACAGAAGGATCGGAAAGCTATACTGCCATGTGAGATAAAGCCAATAGACACGGAACTGGTCGCCCCATGGGATCCGTCTGGGGAATATCTTCGCCGGTTCGTATTGCTTGCGGAGCAAGGCGTCCATGAACGCCTTCCAAGTCTGTGGATCGGTCTCATTTATCGACGGGTTGTGATGTGCTCGGATGATCATGTAAAGCTCGACGGAGACACCAAGGAAGATCAAAAGGAGAGCAAATCCTTTCCAATTTGTGTAAAACTTGCCTTTGATGTAGCTGGTTACGAAGACAAGGAGTGCGCCGAGAATCATTGCCCAGTTGGTCAAGCTCAGCGCCCCAACGACAAAGCCCAATGCCCCAACGAAGAAAGCTATTTCAACCGGATCTTCAAGGGCGTCTTGGAAGTAACCCCGAATCCAGTGGTAAAACACTGCTGCGGCTATCGAAACAATTGCAAGAAATTTAACTCTACCGGTCGGCTCTCCGACCAAAGGTTTGTAGGTAAGTTGTGCGACCGAGATCCACATGAACATCAAAGCGGCCATCAAAAGGAACTCCCAGTCCAAAAGCAGGCGCGGATGCACCACCAGAACAAAGACAAACAGAACTGGGAAGATTATCAACGGCATCAAATGGATGCCAGAGGATAGGAAAAGCACATAAAGCGCAAACAGAATGTAGCGAATTGATTTCGGGTCTTTTAGATGTTCCCACCAATTGAAGGCCACCCAACTGACAAACAGGATGATAAAGGTCGAAGGTGTGTAAACCTCTGCCTCTATTGAGTTCATCCAAACTGTTTTGGCAGTAACCGCAAGGATGGCGCCCGCCAATCCAGCCAAGTGTGGAAGCAATTTCGGGATGTTCTTTGTCTCGTCCTTTTTACGGTTACGGAGCCACCTTTCTATAACTTTGACCGTAAGGAGATAGACCAAACCTGCTGATAGAGCGCCGCTTGTTATCGATATGAGTGTGATTCTGAGGACAGGTTCGACGGGATCGCCGCCGGACAGCAATTTGAACAAAGACGCCATAGGCAACGGCAGTAAAGTCATAAACTTACCGAGTATCACATAGAGGGGCGTGCCGGGCGGATGCGGTATTCCGAGTATGTAGCTCGTTGCGAGGAATTCACC
>QNDP01000295.1 GCA_003645975.1 Candidatus Hydrothermota bacterium
AAAACACCTTCTCACAGATTACTAATGTAAGTTCTCTGATGTAATGGTAAAAACTCCCTCTGATTCACAACGATCCGAGAGACATAGTTGTTTTTGCTGTATCTTTCAATGGAGTCCCCCCCTTCGATCAGCGTAAACGGGATCGTCCTCGATGTTTGGAAAATATTAGGGGTGGGAACCTCAAGTCCCTTCCCATCAGGGAAAGGTTGGGATGGGGGCTGTTCCTCAAATGTCAGCGGTCGAGTATCCTCATTAGTAAAGCCAAATTTTCACACAAAATTCTTCATCGCAAACAAAGTTACCAATAGCCTCCCCTTTGCGAAATTGACATGAATATTTTGGGAATCTATAATCAGCGGCATGAAGGGATTATTGATAAGAAGGGCAAGGGAACTTGAGATGGCAGGCCTCTTTGAGGAGGCCATCAAAATTTACGATGAACTCATTTACCGTTACTCAGAGGATCCATCACTTTACAACCTTTATGGCGATTTCCTTTTAAAACTCCACAAATACGAAGAGGCAATCGAGAAATTCTTTAAGGCTGAGCAGCTTTACGAAAAAGAGGAGCTGTTCGAACACGCCGTTGCCATCCTCAAAAAAATTCTAAGAATAGAGCCAAACGAACGGCGCGCTATCCTCAAACTTGTGGAACTCTACCTCAAACTCGAACTTCCGATTGAGGCCAAACGGTATCGTGATCTTTACCTTGAACTCGTTGAAAAGGAAGAGCTTAAGGTTGGCCCTCACATAATCTTAGGCGATCTGGAAAGGCTCGTTTGGATGTTCAGCGATGATGTCGATTTCGTCAAACGGGCAGCGGAAATAGCGCTTAAGTTCCCGGAACGCATAGATATAAGCGGATTCCTGCTCTCGATTGCGTCGATCTGCGAACAGCACGGACTCATCGAGGACGCTGTGAAAATCTACGAGGAGATAGTCAACAGAAATCCGCACTATTACAAGGCTTACTACGCTCTCGCCAAGCTGAAAGGCGAAGAGGATTACTACGAGAAGGCGCGCATCGAGGCTGAAAACGCCCTCCTCAGCAGTCCGGATTTCGATGCAACTCTCATACTTGCCGAAATTTACCATCACAAAGGCGACAAAAAACGGGCTTCCAGTTACTACACACGCGCCGGTGAACTTGCACTTGCCAAAAACATGTTCGACAAGGCTGAGGAACTGTTCAAAAAGGCGTCGGAAGTCGATCCGGAAAATGTCGAAGCGCTCGAAAAACTTATGATTTTGCTGGAAAAGAAGGCCACGCTTCCGCCGACAGCGGCAGAATACTACATGCGCTTGGCGCAGCACTACATCATGCGCGGCAACCTCACCAAAGCGCGCCATTTCCTTGAACGGGCTGTCCAAATCAACCCGGATCTCGAGAGTGCTCGCAAGGTATTGAAACGCTTGGAGATGTTCTCAACACTCCTTGAGTTCACCTATCGCGGAAAGCCGATCCTCCATAGGGCATATCTTTTTGCCGCCGAAGACGAGCTTACCGGCCTGCCGTCAGCTTATGCCTTCTACGACAAGGTCTTAGAGTCGATCGAACGGAGGTCTCCGTTCACCATCGCCTATGTCGAAATCGTAGGCGTCGATGAGGTCAATGAGCGTTACGGGCACGATGCGGGAGACCAACTTATCGTTGGAACTGCCAGATTTCTCAAACTCAAATTCAAGGACTCGCTGGTTTGCCGGCATCACGGCGACGCTTTCGCCGTCTTCTTTGAATCCGACGATACCGAAGAGATACGCGAACAATTTATTTGGGCAGCAAAGGAATACGCCTCACTCTCGTTTATTCGGATGGTGCCAGAGTATCGGACGAAGATTATTGCCGGAATCGCTACATATCCCAAACACGGTCAGGATCCCGTTGAGGTGCTGCGTGGCGCTGAGCGTGCCGTCCGCAAAGCCCGTGAACAACAAATAGATGTCGTTACAGCGTCCGAAGTCGGTGAGGTGCCCATCGAGGAAGTCCGTGTCCCTGACCTCGATGTGTTCGTGGACAGGACAAAGGAACTCAATTTGATGTTCGAGGTGTTCAACCTTGCGGAACGCGAAAAGGCGCGCGGCATCATCGTCGCAGGAGACACCGGTGTCGGTAAGACTCGGTTGATCTTCGAGTTCGCCAATAGGATACAAAAACGCGGAAATGTCTATGTGGTCAAGGCGCGCTGCTTCCAGCACAAGATGAACAGCCTCTATTACCCATTTTACACCGGACTGGCGGAGTTCATCGCACTGCTCCCGCCGCGCGACCGTGAGGCGCTTTTGAGCGGAGTCGGCGGCTATCCGCCCATGATGGAAGAGGTTTCAGCGTCTTCAGGTGTCGAAAGCCGCAGGTTCGAAGTCTTTGAGTGGCTCGGCAGGTTTGTCGATTATGTTACCTCTCAGGACAGGGCGCTCGTATTCGTGATCGTCGCCCTCCAATGGGTCGATGAGGCCTCGCTCGACCTGTTCTTCTACCGCGTTCGGCTCGGAAAACCTCGACTCCTGTCCGTCGGCTCTTACACTCAAGGCGAAGTGCCTAAAGGCCATCCACTTCTCCATCAAATTGAGATTGCAACCTCTGAAAGAGTTCTGAGCGAAATAAAACTTGAGAACTTCGATGAGGACACCGTCAGGGAATATGTGCTGCAAGTGATGCATGTCAAAGAGGCACCAGAGGAGTTCAACCAGTTTCTTATGCGTGAGACCAACGGCAACCCGTTCTATCTCAGCGAATTGATCCACAGCCTCTATGAACAGAACTATCTCCGT
>QNDP01000296.1 GCA_003645975.1 Candidatus Hydrothermota bacterium
AACCGTATATAAAAGCATTTAGGAATGGCAAAGTTTGTAATGACTTTTTGCATATTGTCGTCAAGTCGGCGATTGGCTATGAAGCGTATTTGCTTTTGGCGGACGGAGACATCCACTAGTACCCGGTCCAGGCACAGAGAGAGGCCGGGTCTTTGACATTCTTGTTTTTGCGCTTGACAGATTGAATACACCGATCCATCCATGACTTCGGCGGTCTGTCCCTTGCCTTTTTGACTCGCTTGAAGTATTCGATCTGGCGCAGTCGCTTTAGTGCTTCTTGTTTGGTGTCGTATGGCCCGCCGAGCTTCTTTCTCTTGCCGGTCTTCGGGTCTTTCTTCTCAGAGTAAACGCACCATTTAGACGGCGCGTCGTAGCATCGGCGGACGATTTTCTCGATCGGCGTCCAGGACTTGGTCAGCGTGGAATGAGACTTGGAGAGCTTTGATGCAATTTCGAGAGCGATGTCTTGGTATGTGTAGCCGTAGGCGTTGAGGAAGTCTTCGATTTCGGCATAAGGATGAAGTGCGAGCCAGTAGTCGTTGAGAAGCATATTGACGGTAGTAAGATCGACCTTAGAGTGGTGAAGTTCTTCGAGAATGGCGAAGGCGAGGTCGGATAGCTTCGAGTCGTAGTAAGAGAGGTGAGTAAGAGCTTGTTGCCGAATATCCGGGTCGATATCTTTGGTTCGGAGCATTTGTTCAATCTGCTCTGCTATGGATCGGCGGTAGGCATCGAGTTTGTAGAAGACCTGCGATGCTTGGAATTCGTCCTTGATTTCGGGAAGGCCTTCAGGATATGGCATGCTGGATTTGGCTATTGATTTAGTTGCGGAATCGATGCAGACAGTTTCGTCAATATGATCCTTGATGACTTGGAGCTCGGCATTTAGAACTTCGGGATGGAATTCGACGTCGGAGAACAGACCGGGGGAAGTAAGCGATGAAAATTTGTCCCAAATGATGTGGGCGATGGCTGGGTGGAGGTAAATGCGATCGCAATCGAGTGATTCGATTTTGGATTTGAGATCGGTGAGTGTGTCGATGTAGTCGAGGAGCAGTCTGCGATAGTCGTCGGCGCTGAATTTGGTTTCGATAATGCCAAACTCGGTATGGAAGAATCGGTCTTTGAGAGATGTGATGATGCGATTGATTGCGTTTGTCCAGAAAGACTTGGACTTACCTCGAGCCAAAATCGAAGGTTCTGGTATAGACTCGGCTTTGGCTATGGACTTTTTGGCCTCGGACAGGCAGGTGATCGGATATGACTTGATTGGGCGAAGGAATCGGAGCTCTGACTCGAGACATTTGACGGAGAACTTGCCAATGAATTTGCCGAAGACAATCGTGTCGTAGTATCTGCCATTAATGACCTCTGCGGCCGGCGGGTAGAAGAAGACTTTATCGCAATCGAGATTTTCGAGCTCGGATTTGAGATAGTTTAAGATGTCGATGTATTCGTTTAGCGTCTGAATGTGAATTTGGTCGTCCGGCTTTTCCTTTTCGACCCAATTTAAGTGTTTTTGCAAGTCTTCGACCAGACATTCGATGGCACGTATCCAGAATTGCCTGTTTCTGATATGGAGAAAGCTCTCGCCTGCGGCCCAGTAGTTTATGCGTTTGCGAATTGACTTGCTGGTCTCGAATATCGGCTCGGGGCCCGGCATTATTCCGATCTCGGTCTTCGGCAGGCAGGTTATCGTCTCGGGATCGAACTTCCTGAATAGATTGAGCTCGGCCTCGATTACTTGATCGTCGAACTCGATCCGGCCTTCTCCGGATGAAATGCCTCTATATTTGTCCCAGATGACGTAGGCGACGGTGGGGTCGAAGTAGATACGAGTGCAGTCAAGCGATTCGATTTTATCTTTGATCGCAGTCATGATCGATTTGTATTCAACCAGCATGTCTTGGTATTTCTTTTCCTCAGGCGGAAGGTCTCGCAGGAATTTCTCGTCTATGAGCCGGATATTGACCTCGTCTATGATCTTGTTGATTGCATTTATCCAAAACGTCCTCGGCTTTCCTCGGAGCAGGATTTCACCCGCCGATTGTTTGGCGATCGATGACTTGGCTATGACTGATGGCTTGATGGTCGGCAAAACTATATTTGATTTGTTTAGATCCTCGAGCACGATCTGGTAGTCGTCGAATGTATGGCCCATGATGTCGTTGCAAGCGTCTTCGAGAAGGCCGACATAATGGCTCAGCGCTCCTAATAGGTCGTAAATATCGGGATCGACCTCTTCGTCCAAATCTACATCGCCGAACCTGTTGTCGAGTTTGTCGGCAAGTAGTTCGATCTCGTTTGAGATATAAGTGAGAGATTGGAGCAGGGCATTGTAATAGTGTTCGTATTCTTTGATGTCAGATTTCAGCTGATTGATTTTGTCTTTGTCAGATGGATCGACTTGGCTCAGTTTTTCTTCCGCCTTTTGCCAGTAGTAGCCGATTTCCTCGATGTATCTCTCGAGCATTTTCTTGGCCTTCTTATAGATGTCGAGAAGATCGTAATACAGCGCAATGGCATCTTTGTTTGTTTCTATTACCCAGCCCCTGAATCCTCCGATCGTCAGGTCGTCGTCTTCGTATTTCTTGAACGTGCCGTGTATCAGAGCCTTAGTTATGTCGTCTGCGTCCGGAATGAGGCGAGAAAGGATTTGTTCATCGACGTCTGTCTTTTTGAGCCGCCTGCCCTTGATTATGGCCAAATTAGGATCTGGCTTCGATATGCGGGCCGTCTTTTGAAGCAGGTCG
>QNDP01000297.1 GCA_003645975.1 Candidatus Hydrothermota bacterium
ACTTCAAATATGTCGTTCGTGTAATTCACGGGCACATGAACCGAGTTGGTGTAATATGGCGATGTTACTGTGCCGGCCGTCTTTATGCCCGGATACCGCTCGACATCCTTGCGCGCAAGTCGATACGATGCGCCCTCAGCCGGCGTTGCCTCGAGGTTGTAGAGGTTGCCCGTCTCAGCCTGAAAGTCCGCTATCTTCTCGCGCATGAATTTCAGAACTTTGAGCGCAAACTCACGGGCTTCCGGATGCACGATCGAGACGCCCAAGAGGTTGCGGCACATCTCGTTCATCCCCACAAGTCCGATTGTAGAGAAGTGATTGTTCCAGTAACGGCCGACGGCTTTTTTGATGCTGCGCAGGTAAAACTTGGAATATGGATAAAGTCCTCTCTCCGTCAGGTCTTCGAGGACTTTGCGTTTGATCTCCAGCGATTTGTGGGCGAGATACATGCGGTCTTCAAGTATCCTGAAGAATTCGTCCTCGTTTTTAGCCAGATACCCGATTCGGGGCATGTTGATCGTAACGACGCCAATGGAGCCGGTGAGCGGCGCTGCGCCGAACAGCCCGCCGCCACGCTTCCGAAGCTCACGGTTGTCGAGCCTGAGCCTGCAGCAGTTATGAGTTACCGTTCCGAGCGAATGGACAAAAAGATGTTCCCGTTCAAGCTCGATGTCATAGACGAAAATAGGTTTGTCGAGATGCTCCCATTCGACCGATGTGACTCTCACCGGATAGATGTCGCTCTGTTTGATAAGGCTGGAGATTTCGGTCTCGGCGTGATACTTTTCGAGGGTTGCAAGTCCGACCATCCTGTTTTTGTTCAATCCGGGAACGAGGTAGGTCGATTTGGCAGCCCATCCGGGCACACGCTCGGCGATAGGCGGCGCGGCAAGACGGCCGTCAACCGTGTGTGTCGATTTGGCATGCTGTTCATAGATTACCTGACTCGATTCTCTCACCCTGTAAGTTGTTGGTATTCCGGCGAATGCGTATAGCATGACGAGGTCTCTCGAAAGCTCATAGTCGTTGATGTGAAGCTCTCTGCGCTTTTCATAGCCATCACCTGCGAAAAATCCTGCAAGGAACGCCCTCACCACATCCACAGGCGAGTTGAAGATGATGTCAGGAAGTCGGCCGTATTTCCTGAACCCTGCACTGTGCAGCGATTCGGCAAGTTCGGAATTGTAGATGTAAATGTAATCGGTATTCCATCTGGGATCCTTCCTTTCGTGGAAACTGATGCCTTTCTCGTCAAGTAGTTGGCGAACATGTTCTTTGAGTTCATTGGCTTTCCGGCCAAATGTGAACTGGATTCCTCTGAGTTTGCCCTTATTTCTGGCAGAATAAAGGTAATTCCCATCCGCTGTGAAAAATCCAAGCAGCCATCCCCAGGTTTCGTCGAGCTTTCCGATCCCCGGAATTTCCTGAATGGTGTTTGATCGGATGGCGGATACTTTTTTGACGCTCAGGATGATGTCGCCAATTTCGACATCTTTCGCAAATTTGTTGACCAACCCATGCGGAGTCAAAACCGTAACGATGTGATTCGGTGAAACTTTGATGTATTTGCCGTCCTCAGTCCTTATGTGGAGCAACTTATCGGTTTTTATCCTGAGAACCCTTTTGACCGGAATCCATTCGGTTTTGAGCGAGTCAGCGTTAAGTCCGAGTGCCTCAAATTTCAATTCCGGGACAGCCCATCCATCTGAATCCCAATCCCTTGCAATCGACTCGATGAACTCGCCGATCTTGACATGACGAACATTGCCATCGACACGGACAAGAATTTCCTCATCGGGGTGGAGGCACATCGAGCGCGCATCTTCGGGCTTCATGTCCGAATGCACAAAGTTGGCGAAATACGGCACGCCGAACTTGGCCGTCATCTCCCATAACGGCTTGAGCTTGTCGTTGTTCCAATCGAAGTCCTTGGTAATGTTGTAAGTTGGAATCGGAAAGGTGTTGTGAACCAGAATCTGGTCGGCAAGGAATGTCTCGGAATCGGTCGAAAAGTCATAGACCATCCCGTTTGTGGCCTTGATTGGCTCTATCGATTTGACTTTCAGGAAGATAAGATCGGATTCGACGAGTTCCTTCAAGGTCTGCGGCACAGCGATGCCCATCCGCTCAGCGTCCTCGATGATCCTCCGGGCGATGTCGCGGGACACGCTCTTTTGATGATGGACGCCGTATCTGGCCATTATGCGGGATGCGGTGTTTTGATAGGTTCTGCCCATTGAGTCCGAATAGGTTGGCTCAAGTTTCAGCATTTCGTCGATGACACCGGCAAGGCCGGACTCCTCAAACGGGATTTTCCCGATGGTGTAATGGTCATGACCTTCAAGCTCGGCGTCCCAGAGGTTGACACGATACACCCTCCGTCGAGGGGTCTTCGTGTATTCAGTCAGTGTGTGGGCTATGTCCAACTGTTTCAGGAGGGTTGAAACGCCGTAGGCTATGAACGGCGAGATCGTGGAGACGAAGATCGCATTGCCCTTCTGATATGCGTCTCCGTTGAAGTAGCCACGCAGGAACGCCTTTTTCAACTCATCGTTGAGCTCAAAGACGATGTTCGGGATGCGCCTCCGATCGCCGTTTTCGATGCCGAAGACTTCAAGCACGATCCTGCGCACAAGTTTTGAATGGATGCGGACTTCGACAAGGTTGCGTTCGGGTATCTCCCTGATGGTCGTCCTGATCGAGCGCCCGAAGACGGATTTCGCCAGCTCCGCGATGTAAT
>QNDP01000298.1 GCA_003645975.1 Candidatus Hydrothermota bacterium
CATGAATAGGCGCTTCCATTTCGATAATTCCGCCGGGCTGTGTCTGGCTTCTGACGCGCATGTGGCGTTTGACTATGTTGACACCTTCGACGATGACGCGCTGCTGTTTTGGGAAGACCTTCTTGACCTTGCCCTCTTTGCCTCTGTCGCGTCCAGCGATGACGAGGACGAAGTCGCCTCTTTTGATCTTTGCAGCCATTTTAAACCACCTCCGGTGCGAGCGAGACAATTTTCATGAATTTTTTATCCCTCAATTCTCTTGCGACGGGTCCGAACACACGGGTTCCGCGCGGCTCACCGCGCTCATCGATGAGGACAGCGGCATTATCGTCAAATTTGATGTAAGTTCCGTCCTTACGTCTCATCTCTTTGGCCGTTCTGACGACGACCGCCTTGACGACATCACCCCGTTTAATCGATGCACCCGGCGTCGCTTCTTTAACACTTGCGACAACGATGTCGCCAACACGGGCATATTTCCGTTTAAATCCCCCCATAATGCGAATGACCATTATTTCCTGAGCACCTGTGTTATCGGCAACTCTGAGCCTTGTAAAATCTTGGATCATGGCTCATCCCTCCAATCTTTCTGCGCGTCTGAGGATTTCCACAATTCTCCATCTTTTCAATTTTGAAAGCGGACGCGTCTCGACGATTCGGACAAGGTCGCCTGTGCGGCTCTCGTTGTTTTCGTCATGTGCATAAAATTTTTTCCTTCGGCGCACATATTTTTTGTATTTCGGGTGCTGAGTAAGTCTTTCGACGAGAACCACACGGGTCTTGTCCATCTTATCGCTGACCACGATGCCGATGCGTTCTTTCCGTTGACCCCGTTTCTTCTCGGCTGTCATGATTTGACCTCCTCACCACTTTGTTCCTGTTCAGCGACCATAGCTTCCCAAGCGGCTATCTCCCTCTCCCTCAAGATGGTAAGGACACGCGCAATCTCCCGTTTTACGAGTTTAAACCTGTGCGGCTGGCCAAGCCTGTTGAGCGCTTTGTCTATCCTGAGTTGGAAAAGCTCCTCTTTGAGCTCGTTCAGCCTTTGAAGCAGCTCCTCATTGCTAAGTTCGCGCAATTCACGGGCTTTCATCACACACCACCCTCCTCAATGGAGACGAACCGTGTCTTGATGGGCAGTTTGAACGATGCGAGTCTGAACGCCTCACGAGCTGCCTCCTCCGGAACGCCTGCCAGCTCGAACAGGATCCTGCCGGGCTTCACGACTGCAACCCAATGGTCAACATTACCTTTTCCTTTACCCATTCGTGTTTCCGCCGGTTTCTTGGTAACAGGTTTGTCCGGGAATATACGGATCCAGAGCTTGCCGCCTTTCTTGAGGTAACGCGTGATAGCCATCCTTGCCGCCTCGATCTGGTTGGCCGTGATCCAAGCGGCTTCCATCGCCTTAAGGCCATATTCACCAAAGGCGAGATAATGGCCTGCTGTGGCCATACCTTTCCTTCTGCCTCTGTGTTGTTTGCGGTATTTAGTGCGTTTCGGCATCAACATGGCTACACCACCTCCTCTTCAGGTATTTCCTTCGGTTTGAGGATGTCGCCCTTGTAGATCCACACCTTGACGCCGATTGTCCCGTATTTCGTGATAGCGGTCGCTTCGGCGTAGTCGATGTCGGCACGGATGGTTTGAAGCGGGACACGGCCATCGTGATACCATTCTTTTCGAGCTATTTCGGCGCCACCGAGACGGCCTTTGCACTGCACTTTTATGCCCTTAGCGCCAGAGCGCATGGCAAGCTCGACTGCGCGCTTCATTGCGCGCCTATGCGAAACACGCTGTTCGATTTTCGATGCTATGTTTTGAGCGACAAGCTCAGCGTCAATCTCAGGTGTGCGCACCTCCTCGACATTGATATGCATCTCTTTTCGACCTGTGAGCTTGATCAACTCGTTGCGCAGGCTCTCGACCTCCTGGCCTCTTCGTCCTATCACGAGTCCGGGGCGCGATGTCAGGATGGTAACGCTGACCTTATCGGCAGCTCTGTCGATTATAACCTTCGAGATGCCAGCGTCTTTGAACCTTTTTCGGATGTAATCCCTGATCTGGAGGTCTTCGTGCAGGATTTCGGCGTATTTTTTGCCCGAAGCGAACCAATGAGCCTGCCAATCTTTGTTGACGCCGAGTCTAAAACCTATTGGATGAACTTTCTGACCCATGTTTTATTTACCCCCTTTCGGCTTCTGCGACCTCGATGGTTATGTGGGACAAGCGCCTGCGTATCATCACGGCGCGACCACGCCAAGCGGCGCGCCAGCGCTTCAAAATCGGGCCTCTGTCAACTTTTGCAAGTGTGATGACGACTTCGTTCTCCGGACGTGCGTCAGGACTCGCCTTCTGTTTGTAAGAGTCATAAGCGCTCTTAAGTGTTTTCAAAATCAGGTTGGCGGCCTTCTTTTTCGGAAGGAGTGTCAGCGTCCATTTTGCTTCCTCGACCGTCTTGCCACGAATCAGATCGAGCACCGGCTTAACCTTCTTAGGCGAAATTCTGAGATATTTCGCGACAGCGCGCCCTACAACCTGATTTCCGTTCATGGCTTCTTCACCTTCGCTTTTGCAGCTTTTTGACCTTTATGTCCTCTGAATGTGCGGGTCAGTGCGAATTCGCCGAGTTTGTGGCCGACCGTGTCCTGCGTGATATAGACCGGGGTGAACTTGCGCCCGTTGTGCACAGCGATGGTGTGTACGATAAATTCGGGG
>QNDP01000299.1 GCA_003645975.1 Candidatus Hydrothermota bacterium
CCCATCACCGACCGAAAAGACGAAAAGTTTCAATTCGGGATGAACAGCGTGGAGTTTTTTCAGGACACGAACGGCTATGTCAAAACCTTTACGGAAGTCCCTCCGTGAGAACAGGAGAACGATTTTGCGCCCATCCGCGAGGGACTTGAGTTCATCGGAAGGCTCCGGATAGAATTCGTTCAGGTTCACCCCGTTGGGAATCACGGTGATGTCATCCCCAAATCTGCCGAGTTTTCGGGCAAGATTTTCCGAAACCGCAATGGTTTTCACCCGAAACACCCTGAACGCCAGACGGAAAAGCATCTCAATGAACTTCCGCATGATTTCACGCCGATAGTAGCTCGGATCGTAGTCCTGAGCGAAGTATAGGATTTTGCCTTTGTTCCTGAACGAGAGCAAGTTGGCAAGAACAACAATGTCGGCTATGATGACGTCGTAGAGACCGAAATTTGAAGTTGCCGCAGTCAAAATAGTGCCCAATTTGGTCGGCAACGGTATTTGTAACAATTTGATTTTGGGTGAGATCGGAAGGTTCGTCTCGATGCGATTCGTCATGATGTGAATTTCATGACCGAGTCCAGCAAGGTGATTGGCATAGACGAGGATCATCCTGTCGCCGCCCCGATTGTAGATGCTGTGCCTGTAAATCAAAATCTTCATTTCAACGACTTCAAAAAGTCTATGAGTTTGGGAGTCTTGACCCGCCAATCCATGTATTTGAAGGCGTAATCCCGCATTCTTTTCGGGAGGTCTCTGTCGGTTGAGATGGATTTGTAGAACTCGATCACCGATTCGATGTCGATGGGGTCAGTGTTTGCTGGCACCCGCATGTAAAAATCTGCATTTCCGATTTCGAGGTCAGGGTCTCTCGATCCATAGATGAACGGAATTCCGTAAGCCGTGTATTCTCGAACTTTGAGGGTTGAGGCTTCGGTGAGTCCCTGTCTGAACAACGCAAGGCTGCCGATGGCGATGTGTGCATGGTTGAGAACCTGATTCAGGTGTTCCCTTTCGATAAAGCCATGAAAAACAATTTTATGTCTCTTGCCGATATTGACAGTTTCGGGAACGCTTTTGATTTTCGCCCATTTCGGTGGCTCTCCGACAATGTGCAAAACAAGCTGGGTCGAACCTTTGAAGCGTTTCATTCCATGAATGATGCGCTCAAGTCCATGCCAGCGGAAGATTTTGTTTGCGATAAACGCCATCTCAAATCTTCGGCCGTTGAACTTCGGCATCGAACCCCGTTCGGGGACTGAGCGAACATCGATGCCGTTGGGAATAACAACTCCTTTGATGCGCTTTCCAGCCCTTTTCCGCTCGTAGCGTAGAATTTGATTTGTAACCGCGACGATACCCTTGACCTTACGGAGCACCTTTTGGCCGTAAAGATATTCAAGTGTGGCTCTAACATATCCAAGCGGATCCCCTAATCCCCTGAGAGCCTTTGTTTCAATATGATGATGTTCTGTAACGACGTTGGGGAAATCATTGAAAAATCTCTCAGAATACCAATCTGCAAGGGGATAGCGAATGTATAAGAAATCGAAATCGAGTTTGACAACAAAGGTTCTAAGAACTTCAAATTTTTTCCTAACCGATAAAATTTTTTCTAAAAATGTGTCCCATTTGATAAAAGAGTTAAATTTTCTGATCGGGCAGTTAATAGTGGAAACACCCTTTGGAGCTATAACTGCGAGTTGCACATTTAAACCATGCTCAGTCATAGCAAAAACATGATCGCATATTTTTCTCTCTAGTCCACCGGAATATGGGAATCCTAAAAACACATAAAGAAGTTTCATAGTTCTTGCCCCCTTTTCAGTTCTCCTAACATTTTGATCCACAAGACAGTGTTAATCGCCTTCCATAGCTCGAAGAAGTTAAACTGATTTAGCCTATCAAAGTTCTGAATGACATAGTCGGTATCTATAAAATCGTTAGGATAATCGCGAATAATCTCAATAATGTAAGGCTTAAGTTTCTTCATCCACTCTTTTTCAGGGGTGGCAAATCCTATTTTGTCCTTTCTAAAAGCCACTTCTGCTGGAAGAAGGGAGCGCATAGCTTCTCTAAGTATAAACTTGCTCCATCCATTGTGTATTTTGTAAACGGCAGGCAGATTAAAAGCAAAGTTTATCAAATTTATGTCGTCTGCCAACGGAGTCCTTGCTTCAACGGAAAACCACATAGAATTCCGATCCTCATATCTAAGCAGTTGTGGAAGACTGAAACGGGTAAACATCTTATAAGCGAAATCCGCTGGATTAGTGTGCCTCATAAGTTCAAAATGCATTTCACTCCGTTCTGCATAACTCCTTAGAAAATCAGTTTTTATAAAGTGCAAATCGGCCGTCTTGCTTATCTGAAATGCCTTCAGAATGAATTTCTTAGGTAACAAAAATGAAAATAAACCTTTAATCATTTCACCAATTACTGCTCGATATGTACCCAGAGGTGAATTCGAGATATGCCTTATTTCGCGCATTAAATCGATGAGTTCCAACTGCACAGCAAGGCTTAAAAGGAAAAAACGATAATAAAGCTTGTAACCCCAGAAAAGTTCGTCGCCTCCTTGCCCATCAAGCATGACTTTAAGGCCATTTTCGGAAGCCGCCTGCATAACTTTAAACTGAGCGTAAATTGACGAACTGCCGAAGGGTTCATCCTGCACATACACAAGTTTCTCTATTTCTGCGATAAACGATTCAG
>QNDP01000300.1 GCA_003645975.1 Candidatus Hydrothermota bacterium
CCGTCGTCATCAATGTCAAAAGTTATTCGTGGATAGAGACTTATGCCCTCACCCCCGTCCTCTCTCCCTGAAGGGTGAGGGGAGGGAAGGTCAGGATGGGGACAAATTACCTCCCCCTCTGGGGGAGGACTAAGGTGGGGGCAATCCTTTGACGGACAGCTCGTTAGAGAGCTGAGACGGTAAAATCGATTTGGGCGCACCGCCTGTTCATCCCTCGAAAACTCCGTTGCCATCGATGTCAAAAGTTGTTCGTGGATGTGGACTTAAGCCCTCACCCCTAAATCCCCTCTCCCACAGGGCGAGGGGAGCGAGTTCCTCCCCCTCTGGGGAAGGTCAGGATGGGGGCAAATTCCCTCCCCCTCTGGGGGAGGACACAGGTGGGGGCAACACCTTGACGGACAAATCGTTAGAGGATCGAAAACGGTGGAATCGATTTGGGCGCACCGCTTGTTCACCTCTCGAACACTCCGTCGTCATCGATGTCGGAAGTTATTCGTGAATAGAGACTTAATGCCTTCACCCCGAACCTCTCTCCCTAAAGGGCGAGGGGAGCAAGTTCCTTCCCTCAGAGGAGGAAAAAGAATTACCCCCATCCAACATCCTCCTGCAGCGCACTTTTTGCAAAGGGTTGCTTTACTTTTTCAACGGTATCAGGCAGAGAAAAATCAGGTCTTTATCGCCTGTGTTCACAAGTTGATGCATGAGGTTGGGCGGAATGAGGACGAATGAGTCCTTTTCGATCCGATAGTCTTTGCCCTCGATTCTGACAACGCCCTCGCCGTCAAGCACATAGATTTCATGCTCATAAGGATGCTTGTGGTAGGGCGTGAACCCTTCGGGTTTCACAGTGAACCTGCGCATGGCGAAGTTGGGCGCACCGTGCTCCTCAGCTATAAGCCATTGGATGTAGGCATCTTTTGCGCCTTCCATCTCGACCTTTTCGATCTTCACATCCGAAGCTTTGCCGTGTCGTATCATCCTGTTCTCCTTTTCAGCGTATCACTTTGACGCCGAGTATCTTTTCCATGTGCTTCAGCGCCCATTCATGGGCTTCCGGATCGAAGCTTGCCACACATTTTTCATAGACTTCGACAGGATAGTCGCGGTTGCGCAGGTCGGCGACCGTGTAAAGCACACAAATATCGGTGCATACACCGCAAACCGTTACCTTGTCAGGCTTTATCTCGTTCAAAATCTCCTCAAGATTGGTGTTGAAAAATGCGCTGTATCTGCGTTTTTTGACCCTATAGCCTTTGTAACCAGCGAGTTCCGGCACGATCTCCTCTTCCTCGGTGCCCTCGATGCAGTGCGGCGGCCACATCTTGAATTCAAGGTCGTCGGGTTTGTGCGAGTCCTGTGTGAAGATCAAGATTGCGCCTTCCTTAAGCTTTTGTTCAATAAGCTCTTTGACATTCGGGATCACCTTCTCACGGACGGCATCTCCGCAGTAAAGCGGTCTTCCCGGCTCCAGAAAGCCCCTTTGCATATCGACGATAATCAGGACCTCTTTCATTCCCTTCACCTCCTCCCTTTGTGTGGCCTCTGTTTGGCCTCTTAACCATCCGACGAGTATGAAAGAAACTAATAACAACCTTTCCATTCTAACCACTCCCTTTTCGGCTCCCCCTTATCCCCGCCTCCTGCGATGGTGTGATTACTTGGACATCATGGGGATCTTAAGTCCATGTTTTTTGGCAGTTTCGATGGCCTTTTCGTATCCGGCGTCAGCGTGGCGCACCACACCCAAGCCGGGATCGTTGGTCAAAACGCGATAAAGCTTTTCGTCCATCTCTTTTGTGCCATCGGCGACGACGACCATGCCGGCGTGGAGCGAATAGCCGATGCCGACACCGCCACCATGATGGAACGAGACCCATGTGGCGCCCGATGCGACATTCAACATTGCATTCAAAATCGGCCAGTCAGCGATGGCGTCAGAACCGTCTTTCATGGCTTCGGTCTCACGATAAGGCGATGCGACTGAGCCGGTGTCATGGTGGTCGCGTCCGATGACGATCGGCGCTACAAGTTCGCCCTTGCGCACCATCTCGTTGATTGCCAGTCCGAACTTGGCGCGCTCGCCCTGACCGAGCCAGCAGATCCTTGCAGGCAACCCCTGCCATTTCACTTTCTTTTGCGCAAGTTCAATCCATCTGCGGAGATGGTCGTCCTCTGGGAACAGCTCAAGCACCTTGCGGTCGGTCTTGTAGATGTCTTCGGGTTCACCGGAGAGTGCGACCCATCTGAACGGTCCTTTGCCTTCGGCGAACAGGTCGCGGATAAATGCAGGCACATAGCCTTGTATCTCAAAGGCATCTTTGACGCCGCTGTCGTAGGCGAGCCTGCGCAAATTGTTGCCATACTCGAAGGTGACAGCGCCTGCGCGCTTCATCGCAAGCATGGCTTCGACATGTTCGACAACTGAATCGGCCACGCGTTTGAGATACTCGTCAGGGTCTTTGCGTCTCAATTCATCCGCTTCCTTGACGGTCAACCCTTTCGGGATGTAGCCGTTAAGCGGATCATGTGCAGCAACTTGGTCGGTTAACACATCGGGCACGAACCCGCGTTTGACAAGCTCAGGATGCACCTCCGCGGCGTTGCCCAGAAGTCCGATGGAGAGTGGCTCGCCCTTTTTGGCGGCCTCTTCGGCCATCTTCAACGCCTTGTCGATGTCGTCGGTCCATGTATCG
>QNDP01000301.1 GCA_003645975.1 Candidatus Hydrothermota bacterium
AAGGTTTTTCACGGTTACCTGCTCGTTGCCGTAGTGTCCAGCCATCTTTTTGCCCTTCCAGACACGTCCGGGATCGGTATGTTGACCGATCGAACCGGGTCTCCTGTGGAACTTTGAGCCGTGCGATTTCGGACCGCCGTGGAATCCCCACCGTTTCATGACACCAGCGAAGCCCCTGCCTTTTGTTCTGCCGGTTACATCGACCTTTTCGCCTTCGGAGAAGACATTTTCTATCGTGATTTGAGAGCCGGGCTGGAATTTGCCGAGCTCGGACGGCTCGACCCTAAATTCGGCTATTTTGAGAGCGGGCAGCTTTATGCCTTTCTCCTCGATCGCCCTGTTGAGCTCTCTACCTCTAAGTTTTTTGAGTTCTTGGACTTCCTTTTCGTCCAAGAGGACTTTAAGGATTTCAAAGAGTTGCGGTCTGTTCAGCTTTTTGGGTTTAACCTCGCCGAATCCGAGTTTTAGGGCCGAATAACCGTCCTTTTCCGGCGTCTTCTCCCCCAGGACGGTGCAGGGGCCGACTTCAATGACGGTAACAGCCGTCATCGAGCCGTCTTCGGTAGGGATCTGGGTCATCCCCAGCTTTCTACCAATTAGTCCCATAGCCATGATCACACCACCTTTATTTCTACCTCGACACCGGCCGGGAGGTCGAGTCGAGAGAGTTTGTCAATGGTTTCCTGTGTTGGCCTTCTGATTTCGATAAGCCGTTTGTGGACTTTGAGTTCGAACTGTTCTTGAGACCGTTTGTGGACATGAGGTGACCGTATGACGGAGAAGAGGGTGCGTTTGGTGGGCAGAGGTATCGGTCCGGATACCTCCGCCCCCGTAAGCTTAGCAGTTAAAGCGATCCTCTTCGCCGAACGGTCAATGAGGGTCGGATCGAAAGACCGAAGTTTTATCCTGATCTTCGCTTCTATGGCCGCCATGGCTTTACTCGATCACATCGGTAACGACGCCAGCGCCGACGGTGCGTCCACCCTCACGAATAGCGAATCTGAGCTCTTTCTCGATTGCGACCGGGTAGATAAGCTCAACCTCAAGGTTCACATGGTCGCCCGGCATCACCATTTCGCGTCCCTCTGGCAGCTTGATCGTGCCCGTAACATCGGTCGTTCTGAAGTAGAACTGCGGACGATAGCCCGTGAAGAACGGTGTGTGACGGCCGCCTTCCTCTTTCTTCAACACGTAGACCTGTGCGCGGAACTTCCTGTATGGCTTGATCGAACCGGGAGCAGCGACCACCATGCCGCGCTCGACCTCGTCCTTCTTCACACCACGAAGCAGGATTCCAACATTGTCGCCCGGAAGCGCCTCGTCGAGCACCTTGCGGAACATCTCGATCGAAGTGGCGACAGTCCTGATCGGTTCATCTCTGAATCCAACAACCTCGACCTCTTGACCCGGTGTGAGCCTGCCGCGCTCCACACGGCCAGTTACCACAGTTCCACGACCCGTGATCGAGAAGACGTCCTCGATCGCCATCAGGAACGGCTTATCGACCTCACGGACAGGATCAGGGATGTAGTTGTCAAGTGCGTCGAGCAACTCTTGGATCGGCTTATACCACTCACAGTTCGGGTCATCGCCGCACTCCTCAATGGCCTTGAGAGCCGAACCTTTGATCACAGGAACCTCATCTCCGGGGAATTCGTATTCGTTCAAAAGATCACGGACTTCCATCTCGACCACTTCGATAAGTTCAGGATCGTCAATCATGTCGGTCTTGTTGATGAAGACCACGATGTAAGGCACATTCACCTGACGGGCGAGCAGCACGTGCTCACGGGTCTGCGGCATGACGGAATCGGTGGCAGCGACAACGAGGATGGCGCCGTCCATCTGAGCTGCACCGGTGATCATGTTCTTGATGTAGTCGGCGTGTCCCGGACAGTCGATGTGCGCATAGTGGCGTTTCTCGGTCTCGTATTCAATGTGCGCCAACTGGATGGTCAAGCCACGAGCCTTCTCTTCGGGCGCCTTGTCGATCTCATCGTAGGGCGTGTATTTAGCCAATCCTTTGAGCGACAGATACTTTGTGATAGCAGATGTGAGTGTGGACTTACCGTGGTCCACATGCCCGATTGTTCCCACATTCAGGTGGGGCTTCTTCCTCTCGAATTTTGGCTTGCTCATAGCCGTTTCACCTCCGAGTTTCCTTTTTTCTATTTATTTGTTCCAAATTTCACACATAAAGCAAAGCCAAATCCTTCTCTTCAACTGGTGCAAAATGGCTCAATCTCATCTGGAACGAGCCACGTCCTTCGGTTATCGAACGAAGGACATTTGCGTAACCGAACATTTTACGGAGAGGCGCTTTAAACTTAACATTCTGAACGACATCTGTAACATTTTCGATCGCCAGAAGCTCGCCGCCGCGCACACCCAAATCGTTTATCACATTTCCGACAAACTCAGCAGGCACATAAACATCGACTTCAACATAAGGTTCAAGCAACTTGGGCTCACCCCTTTGGAGTGCCGTCTCCATAGCCCTTCTCACAGCCTCACGAGTTCCAAGTGGTGTGTATTCCGTCCCGATTCCAACCTCCAAGATTTCGACTCTCACATCCACGACCGGATAACCCATCTTCGGTCAGTAATCGAGGCACTCCTCGACGCCGAGCTTCAAGGCCTGAAGTTTGCCTTCGTCCAACTGCTCCCTGATCTCGATCGGGATGATGACCTG